>NZ_JANSIH010000407.1:0-17741 GCF_047462075.1 Synechococcus sp. R55.2 | reverse complement strand
CTGTTTCCGGGCCGCCCTCTGCCGCTGCACATATTCGAGTACCGCTACCGCATGATGATCAACACCATCCTGGAGACGGATCGCCGCTTTGGGGTGCTGATGTTCAATCCCCAGACGGGATCCCCGGTGCGGGTAGGGTGTTGTGCTGAGGTGTTGCAGGTGCAGCGCTTGCCGGATGACCGTATGGACATTTTGACCTTGGGGCAGCAGCGCTTCCGCGTCTTGGATTACGTGCGGGAAAAACCCTTCCGGGTGGGGCTGGTGGAATGGATTGAGGATGAGCCGACCACCCCTTCCGATGACCTGCAGGGCTGGGTGCGCCAGGTTACCACTCTCCTTCAGGATGTGGTGCGTCTCTCGGGCAAGCTGATGGAGCGGGATGCAGAGTTGCCGGAGCAGCTCCCCACCACTCCCATAGAATTGTCCTACTGGGTGGCCAGCCACTTTCATGGAGCCCCCCAAGAGCAGCAAGCTCTGCTGGAAATGGTCAGTACCGAAAGCCGGCTGCGCCGGGAAGCCGAAATTCTTGAGTCCACCCGCAAGCACTTGGCCGCCCGCACGGCCCTCAAGGATCTGTTCACGGAAATTTCCTGAGGTTCCTGTCAGTTGGTCAGGTCTGCTCCCATCTGTTCTGGTGGCTCTTGTGGACCTTTCCAGAGAGTGCCCTTTGCCTTTCTCGACCAGGCAGAGCAGAATGCTTCCCCCGGAAAGGTTGGGTATTTCTTGAGGATCCCTTCCCCGTTTTTCATGGCCTACGCTCGCCGCTACTTGCGCTTTCCCTCTCAGATCTTGGGCCGGGAAATGGAGATGCTCCACTTCGGGCATCACGGCTACCCGCTGATCTGTCTGCCCACCAGCAACGGGCGTTTTTTCGACTTGGAAGATCGCGGCATTATCGCCAGCCTCAGCCATCATCTGGAACAGGGCTATTTGCAGGCTTTTTGCGTGGAAACCCTGGATTGGGAGACCTTTTTCAACCGCGAGCTGGACTTGCCCCAACGTCGGGATCGTTGGCTGTTGTTGGAGCAGCACTGGGTAGAAGAGCTGATCCCCTATGCCAAAGCGGAAGCGCAAAATGAGTTTTTGGTAGTGGCCGGTTTTTCCCTGGGGGCTACCCATGCGGTCAACCTCACCTGTCGGCACCCCGGCTTGGTGCGCCGTTGCTTGGCCCTGGGGGGGCCCTACGATGTGGCGGCTCTCGGCTCCATCACCGGCTGGGATCCCCAACGGGCAGAGCAGGAGCTGTATTTCATCAACCCGCTGGCCTATATGTCCAACATGAGCCGGCAACTCTGGGATCACTTGGGCGGGCGCAACACCGAGCTGAAGCTGCTCACCGCTCGCCACGACCACTGCCTCAGCGACAACCTGCGTCTGGCGGAAGTGCTTAGCCGCAACAACATCCCCCATCAACTGGAGGTATGGGAGGGGAATCACGATTGGCCCACTTGGCAAGCGCAAATCCGCGCCTTCGCGTAGGATCCCTTGCAGGGAATAGCTTTTGACGAGAGAGCTTTGATGATTGAAGACTATTGGGTTGGCAGCCTGCACTTCAGCGAGCCTTTTGGGGACGATACTCTGGCCCGCCTCAACGCACTTCCCCCTGTTCAAGCTCGCAACGGCCAAACTTACAAGATCCGGGCCGAACATGTCACCATTCATGAGGTGAACCTGGATTACCGCACCAAGTATCGCTTGATCCTGGATCGCTTCAGCTACCTTTACCCCCAAGCCATCGGCCTATTCATGGGCTTTGCCTTTCGGGGGGTTTACCTCATCAACAACCCCTTTAGCTTTTATTACTACCTGCGCAACAAAGATGCTGCCTACATGGTGGTCAAAGAGCTGGGGATCTCCATCCCCAAAACTTACATTCTGCCCCCTAAAGAAGCCCCTGCATTGAAAGCAGAGGACTTTAAGTATCATAAGTTTTTCGATTGGCAGGGGATGGCAGAAGACCTGGGCTGGCCAATGGTGATCAAGCCGGCGGAGGGGCGAGAGGCCATTGGAGTAGAAATAGCCCACAACATGGAGCAGCTCCTCTATTTTTACGACCGCTCTGGATCTCAGGTGATGATGATCCAAGAGAAGGTCAAAACCCCTTACCCTTGGCAGATTCGCGCCCTCTGCATTGGCCGAAAGATCATTCCGATCAAGTATATCTTTCGCAAGTTCGATGCCAGCGAATATCTGTTTGATCCAGAATTTCTTACCCCGGAAATGGGCCAGAAAGTCATCAATACCTGTCGGATTATCAATCGAGTTTTGGGCTATGAAATGAACTCGGTGGAGCTATTCATCGACGAGCAGGGAGAGCTGCAGGCCATCGACTTTAACAATCCGGTGCCCGATGGGCGGCTCAAGGCTTTGGGAGAGATCTTCTACAACGATTACCAGCAGGCCCTTTGCGATTTGGTCTTGGACATCGTGCGGGAACAGCGTCCTTTCGACTTCCTGCCCCCAGATATCAACCGCTTTGCCCACATTGCCCGACGGGCCGATCTCACCCGCGAGCAGAAGTTTCAGATGGCTTTGGAATTGGCCAACCGTTACTACGAGCCCAGGGATCCCGATTAAAATCAAACCAGAACCCACAAGTGTGGTTTTCCGCCGGAGAAGTTGTGGACGGGCAAAGGAGCAGCAGCGTGGTTTCCGACCCCGTTTCAGGGTGGTACGTGATCAAGCAGGCGCAGGGATCCTGCCAGGTGCTGCATTTGGCGGCGGGGGATCCCCTCTTGAGTCGGCAAGAGCATTGGGGGCCTTTTCCCAGCCAAGCTGAGGCAATTGCACGGCGGGTTGGTCTGATCCGAGCAGGCAAATGTCAACCGGCTTGAAATGGCGCTGGTGCCACGATATTCGCGAGATCCCAGCAGGGGCCTGGCACGCCTTGCAAACGGAGCGCACCTCTCCTTTTTTGGAATACGAATGGTTGCACAGCCTAGAGAGCTCAGGTTGTGCCAGCCGCAGGACAGGGTGGCTGCCCTGTCACCTGTTGGTGGAGGCAGACGGCCAGTTGATTGCTGCTGCCCCCTTGTATTTGAAAAGCCACAGTCAAGGGGAGTTTGTCTTCGACCAAGAATGGGCTGCAGTTGCCGGCCAATTGGGGGAACGCTACTACCCGAAGTTAATCGGCATGGCCCCCTTCACCCCGGCCACGGGCTATCGCATCCTCGTCCATCCCGAGTATTCGGAAGCAGAGGTGTGGTCGTTGATGCTGGCAGCCATTGACCGGTTTTGCCAAGAGAAGGATATTTCGGTGTTTAGCTTGCTTTATGTAGATCTGGACTGGCGGACTCAATTGGAGTCGGATGGATTTACGCCCCGGATCACCCACAACTACCAGTGGCACAACCCCGGCTACCGCTCTTACGAAGACTTTTTGAGCCAGTTCAATGCCAACCAGCGGCGCAACATCAAGCGAGAGCGGGCTGCAATGGAAAAAAGCGGCCTAGAACTCAAGATTTACACAGGAGAGGAGATCACGCCCCGCCTGTTGTCTCTCATGTACGACTTTTACAGCAACACCTGCGCCCAATTTTGGAACTGGAGCAAATATCTCAATCGCCGCTTTTTCGAGTCTCTCTATCCCAACTATCGGGAGCGGGTGGTGCTGGTGGCCGGGGAACGGAATGCAGAAATTGTGGGGATGTCTTTTTGTATTCGTAAGGGAGATCGCCTGTTCGGGCGCTACTGGGGTTGTCGGGAGGAGGTGAAGTTTTTGCACTTTAACGTTTGCTACTACGAGCCCATTGCCCTCGCCATCCGAGAAGGGATCCGCAACTTTGATCCCGGCGCAGGGGGATCCCATAAGATTCGACGGGGATTTCCGGCCACGCCTGTGTACAGCTACCACCGCTTCTACAGCCGAAGGCTACAACAGGTTTTGGTGCCCTACCTAAACCGGGTTAACCCTCTCATGTTGGCCGAGCTGGAGAACGTGAATCAAAACGAGGTTCCTTTTCGAGAAGATGTTTTGCCTTCTCTATCTGCTTTGACCAAGGAGTGAACCACTCCATTGGATCGGGTTTTCAATCCCTGTCAGCAGTTGGCGGCTGACATGCTTTTTGCCCTGCTACAGCTTTTTTCGGCAATACTGACTCCAGCCAACACAGACCTGACCTATGGTTGTAGTTACTTCGAATTTCGGCGAAACGGCTTAATGGAACATCCGATCCCTTCCGTCCTTCCTGATCCCGTCAAACCTGGGGATCTTTTGATGTTGGAGATCACGGCCCTGACCCCCCAAGGAGATGGCATTGCCCACACGGCAGGACTTGGACAAGGGCGAGTGGTGTTTGTGTCCCAGGCGGTGCCCGGGGATCAGGTGGTGGCCCAAATAACCGAGATCAAGCGCAACTACTTGGTCGGGAGAATTCGGTCGCTGGTTTCTCCCTCTCCCGAACGGGTGCGACCGGCCTGCATCGTGGCGGACAAATGTGGTGGCTGCCAATGGCAACACGTCAGCTATGGCCAGCAGTTGGCCACCAAGCAGCAAATTCTCAGAGATGCGCTGGAGCGGATTGGCGGTCTTGCTCTGCCGGAGCCTGTCCCCATTTTGGGATCCCGGCAGCCGCTGCGCTATCGCAACAAGGTCACCTACCCCATAACCAAACCGGAGGGCCAGCTATTGCGCATGGGCTACTACCAACGGGGCAGCCACCGCTTGGTGAACCTCAACCAATGCCCCGTGCAAGATGAGCGGCTGGACGTGTTCCTGAGGGAAATCAAGCGCGATCTTCAAGAGACGGGCTGGAGTGTGTATGACGAAAGTCGTCACCAGGGTCATCTCCGCCACTTGGGTTTGCGCATCGGTCGCCGCACCCGCGAGGTGCTTCTTACCTTGGTCAGTTGCAGTCGTCGCCTGCCCCATCTGGAAAGCTGGGCCGAACGCTGGATGCAGCGCTACCCCGACCTGGTGGGGGTCTGTCTCAATCTCAACTCGGCTCGTACCAATGCCATCTTCGGCCCGGAGACTGAGGTCATTGCCGGTCGAGGGGCTCTGCGGGAGGAATTTGCCGGTTTTTCCCTCTGGATCGACAGCACCTCTTTCTTCCAGGTCAACACAGAGCAAGCAGAAGCCTTTTTTACCTGGATAGCCGACCAACTGAACCTGCGGGGAGAGGAAACCATCCTGGATGCCTACTGTGGCATCGGCACCTTAACCTTGCTGCTGGCGCAACGGGCGAAACGGGCGATGGGGGTGGAAGCTTTGCCGGAAGCGGTGGCCCAAGCCCGCTACAATGCCCAGTTCAACGGTATCGCCTCAGCCCAATTTTTCCAGGGCACGGTGGAACAGGTTTTGCCAACCCTGCCCCCTGCCGACATTGTGGTGCTGGATCCGCCGCGGCGCGGCTGCGACCGCCAAGTGCTCGAGACCTTAAAGCTGCGGCGACCACCGCGCATCGTTTACATTAGCTGTCACCCTGCCACTTTGGCGCGAGACTTACAGGTCTTATTGGCAGAGGGCTCCTATCGCCTCACCCAATGGCGGGCGGCTGACTTCTTTCCCCAAACCGGGCACGTGGAGGGGGTGGCCTTTCTGGAGCGAGTTTGAATTGGAAAGGATCACGCACCTTGGCAAGACCTCAGTCGCCCAGCACTGTGCAGCGGAGCAAAAGATACAGTCGTTTCGCCTATTTCCTTTCTTCCCTTGAGAGAGGGGCCAGGGGTGGTCGCGTTGGCGGCGCGGAGCGCTTGGGAGCGGATTCACCGGTTGGGAAAGCGCACCGTCGAGGGGCCGCAAATGCTAACGTCGGAGTAGGGATCTTCCGGCTTAGCAAGGGATCCCGTTACCCTGGTTTTTGGCTTTTTCCCCAAGATCTGGATGTTAAGAGCTGGAATTGTCGGCCTGCCCAACGTAGGCAAATCTACCTTGTTCAACGCCCTCTGTGAAAATGCCAAAGCCGAGGCGGCCAACTTTCCCTTCTGCACCATTGAGCCGAATGTGGGGCGGGTGGCGGTGCCCGACGAGCGCTTGCAGGTGCTGGCCAAGATCAGCGGTTCTGCCGAGATCATCCCCAGCCAAATCGAGTTTGTGGATATTGCCGGGCTGGTGGCTGGAGCCAGCAAGGGGGAGGGTCTGGGCAACCAGTTTCTCTCCCACATTCGCCAGGTGGACGCCGTGGTGCATGTGGTGCGCTGCTTCCAGGACGAGAACATTGTGCATGTGGCGGGTTCGGTGGATCCCTTGCGGGATATCGGGGTGATCAACTTGGAGCTAGCCTTGGCGGATTTGGCCCAGATCGAGCGGCGCATAGAGCGGGTGCGCAAGCAGGCAAAGTCCGACAAAACCGCCCAACTGGAGTTGCAGGCTTTGGAACAGTTGCAGGCCGCTTTGGACGAGGGCAAGCCGGCTCGCCTGGTACCCCTCAGCCCAGAAGAAGAGCAGTTGATCAAAGGGTTGGGGCTGCTCACCCGCAAAAAAGTCATCTACGCCGCCAATGTGGCGGAAACGGATCTGGCCAGCGGCAATGCCTGGGTGGAGCAGGTGCGGCAATTTGCCGAGGCGGAAGGGGCAGGTGTGGTGGTGGTCTCAGCCCAGGTGGAGGCGGAACTGGTGGAGCTACCCCCCGACGAGCGACAGGCCTATCTGGATTCGTTGGGGGTGAAAGAAGGCGGGCTGAAATCCCTAATCCGGGCCACCTACGAGCTGTTGGGCTTGCGCACCTACTTTACCTCTGGCCCCAAAGAAACCCGCGCTTGGACGATTCCAGTCGGCGCCACAGCCCCTCAGGCAGCCGGGGTGATCCACTCCGATTTTGAGCGGGGCTTCATCCGGGCCGAGACGGTGGCCTATGCCGATCTGGTGGCGGCGGGATCCCTGAATGCCGCCAAAGAAAAGGGCCTGCTGCGCAGCGAAGGCAAAGACTACGTCGTCCAGGAAGGGGACGTGATGCACTTCCGCTTCAATGTCTAGTTCCCTATCCTCCTGCATCTCTCAGGCAAGCTGGGTTTTCTCAGAAACTGAAGACTTGCTCCCTGTCTTTAGGCAAAAAGACTTAACCCGCCCTGGACAAGGGATCCCAGCGCAGCTCCGGCTGGGTCTGAGAGGGGGCCTTTTCCTAAGAAAACGGTTGACGCTGTAACGAAACATCACAATAATTGGACTAGATAAACAAATGTTTTAGGGATGTATTGATGGATCTGCTGCAATACGGCCCGATGGCCTGGGTTTACATGGCGATCTTTGCCTCTATCATTTGGTGTATTTGGGGTCGTTCGGAAGACGACATCATGTTCTAGCCAGAGCGGGAGAGCTTCCTCTGTCGGCGGGGGCCATTCCTTGCGCTTGAGCCGGCAGGGGCAGCCTTTCACCAATCGTGGCTCTGTAAGGACGTTGTAAGAAATTTTGTAGAATCCTGTTGGGCTTGCGCCAGCCTTGGGATTGACGGCAATACCATCCTAGGCAGTGGGAGACTTTTCCCCCTGCTTTTGCAACACGGCAGCCTGCAGCGGTTATGGGTGTTACCAGCTTGATCTCCCGACGTCCTCTGCCTGGGGCAGAACAGACGCCAGAGGGCTACCGTCTTTCTTGGCGGGGCGTTGGGGTGATGGGGGTGCTAAACGTTACCCCCGACAGCTTCAGCGATGGCGGCCAGTGGGGATCTGCAGAAGCGGCTGTGCAGGCAGCCAAAGCCATGGCAGCGGCAGGGGCCTTGATCGTGGATATTGGCGGCGAGTCCACCCGTCCGGGAGCGGAGCCGGTATCAGTGGAGGTGGAATGCGACCGAGTCTTGCCCGTGATCCGGGCCCTGGAAGGATCCGGGATCCCCATCAGCATCGACACCCGCAAGCCGGAGGTGGCAGCGGCGGCTTTGGCTGCCGGCGCCCACTTGGTGAACGACGTAACCGGGCTGCGGGATCCCCAAATGATACAGGTCTGTGCCGAAAAGGGGGTGCCGGCGGTGATCATGCACATGCGGGGAGAACCGCGCACCATGCAGCAGCAGACCGACTATGCTGACCTGGAGGGGGAGGTTTTCGGTTTCCTCAGGGAACAGGCGGAGCGGGCTCTGGCGGCGGGCGTGCCCAGCGTTGTTTTGGATCCGGGCTTGGGCTTTGCCAAAACTGCTGAGCAGAATGTAGTCCTGCTTAAAGCCCTACCGCGGCTGGTGGCCTACGGCTACCCGGTCTTGGTGGGGGCCTCCCGCAAAAGTTTTGTGGGTAAGCTTTCCGGCATTGCCGTACCTAATCAGCGAGACAGCGCCAGCGTGGCCGTGCACCTGTTTGCAGCCAGCCGGGGGGCTGCCCTGGTACGGGTTCACAACGTGCCGGCTCATGTTTCCGCCCTTGCCACTTGGGAAGCTCTGCACCATGACGCAGGGTAGGCTGGTGCTGCAGGGCCTCGTCTTTCATGCCTATCACGGCCACTGCCCGGAGGAAGCGGTTTTGGGTGGGCGTTTTGTGGTGGACGTGGAGATGCGGCTTTCCCTAGCCGAGATCCAAGATGACCTCTCGCGCACGGTGGACTACGCCCAGGTGTACGAGAGGGTGCGGCAGGAGGTGACCGGCCAACGCTACCGCTTGGTCGAGACCTTGGCGGATCAGATCGCAGAGCGGCTGTGGCAGAGCTATCCCCAACTGGAGGCCCTAACTGTGCGGGTTCACAAGCCCCATGCTCCCCTGCCGGGGCTGTTCGAGGATGTTTACGTCGAGGTCGACCGCCGGCGAGCCGTAAGCAGGGCGGAAGCCTCATGAATCGTGACCTGGCCTATGTTGCCCTGGGAAGCAACCTGGGGGATCCGCTGCAGCAGTTGCGCTTGGCTGTGCAGAAGTTGCGCCGGTTGGGAGAGGTGGTGGCCTGTTCCAGTCTCTACCGCAGCCCAGCCCAAGGGGGGCCACCCGGACAGCCTGATTACCTCAATGCAGTGGTGGCCTTGGATCCCTTCCCCCCTTACCAGTCTCCCCTGGAGTTACTAAGGGCGCTGCTGGCCATCGAGCAGGAGGCAGGACGGGTGCGGCGCATCCGCTGGGAGGCCAGAACCCTGGATTTGGATCTGCTGGCCATGGGCAGCCGCATCCTGAACAGCCCTGAGCTGACGTTGCCCCACCCCCGCATGATGGAACGTGCTTTTGTCTTAGCTCCCTTGGGGGAGATCGCTCCCGACTGGCGTCACCCTGAGACCGGTGTGGGGGTCAAAGAGGCACTCATCAGTTTGGATCAGTCCTGGCTGGAGCGCACAACCCTCGGCTGGGAGTAAGAAAGAGTTTGGTAAGCTGGTTAGGGATTTCGGCAAAAGGGATCCCATGGACAGCCTCCAACTCTGGCAGCGCTACTGCGATTGGCTTTACTACCATCCCGGCCTGGAGATTTTCGTCGATATCAGCCGCATCCGTTTCACTCCCCCTCAGGTGGAAGCGCTACGGCCTCGCTTTGCCCAGGCTTTTGCCGATATGCAGGCTTTGGAGGCAGGAGCCATTGCCAACCCCGACGAAGGCCGCCAGGTGGGCCACTATTGGCTGCGGGCGCCCGAGCTGGCTCCCACCCCTGAAATCCGGCAGGCCATTCAGGATTCCATTGAGCGAGTGGAAACCTTTGCCGAAAAGATCCATCGCGGAACCATCCCGGCCAGCGGGGGGGGACGGTTCACCGAGCTGCTCTGCATCGGCATTGGCGGCTCAGCTCTGGGGCCGCAATTTGTGGCGGAGGCCCTGGCTCCGCTGCACCCCCCCCTGAACATCCACTTCATCGACAACACGGATCCCGACGGGTTTGACCGGGTGCTGGGGCGGCTGGCAGACCAACTGGGGCAAACCCTGGTGATCACCACCTCCAAATCCGGCGGCACCCCAGAGCCCCGCAATGGCTTGGTGGAGGTGAAGCTGGCCTACCAAAAGGCTGGGATCCCTTTTTCTGCCCATGCGGTGGCCATCACCGGCCCCGGCAGCCAATTGGAGCAGCAGGCGCGGCAGGAGGGGTGGTTGGAGGTCTTCCCCATCTTCGACTGGGTGGGGGGGCGCACCTCCGAAACGTCCCCGGTGGGCCTGTTGCCGGCAGCGTTGCAGGGCATCGATATCCGGGCTTTGCTGGCCGGGGCAGCCACCATGGATGAGGCCACCCGCCTGCCCCACCTGGAGCGCAATCCCGCCGCTCTGCTGGCCATGGCCTGGTACATCGTCGGTCAAGGCCAAGGGCGCAAAGACATGGTGGTTTTGCCCTACAAGGATCGCCTGCTGCTGTTTAGCCGTTACTTACAACAGTTGGTGATGGAATCCCTGGGCAAATCCCACGATCTAAACGGCAACCGTGTGGAGCAGGGCATCGCCGTTTACGGCAACAAGGGCACCACCGACCAACATGCCTACGTCCAGCAGTTGCGGGATGGCTTGAACAACTTCTTTGTCACCTTCATCGAGGTGCTTCAGGATCGGGAGCCTGGGATCCCTTCCCCCTTCGTGGAGCCGCAGGTGACCAGTGGCGACTACCTGAACGGCCTGCTGCAGGGCACCCGCCAGGCCCTCTACGAAAACGGTCGCGACTCCATTACCGTGACGCTGCCACGGGTAGATGCCCGCTCGGTGGGGGCCTTGATTGCCCTCTACGAGCGAGCCGTGGGCCTCTACGCCTCCCTAATCCAGATCAACGCTTACCATCAACCGGGGGTGGAAGCAGGCAAGAAAGCCGCCAGCGCTGTCTTGGAGCTGCAACGGCGATTGCTAGAGACGGTGCAGGAGCACCAGGGATCCCTGACTTTGCCCCAACTGGCGAAGCAACTGGGCTGCCCGGAGCGCATAGAAACCCTGTACTGGATTGTGCGGCACCTACACGCCAATGGCCGCGGAGTCCTGTTGACAGGGGATCCCGCCCGCCCCCTGGAGCTGAGCATCCAGCCTCGGCCTGCTTGAGCCTCGAGTTTCCTGGAGCAAGTGCGGAGAGCAGGCTTGAGTTGGTCAATCTGTACCTCGCCTTAAGCCCTTCCCGGCCAGCCGACCCCCCTGCCTAGAATCGAGCAAGAGTCCACTCCAGGAGGAGACTATGGATCAATCTGCTGCCGTCCTGCCCCTACAAACCCCGAAAGATGTCTCCATCGAAGATATTGAGCAGGAGCTGAACAAGATCTGGTCTTCCAAAGGAGAGAGCGTTGCCGCCCGCGCTGCCACCTTTACCCTGGTGGTGTACGAATCTCTGGACGATGCGCTGTTGCTGCCTTCCCCCACCGTCGAAGCCATCGCCACCCAGAACCCCTGTCGCGTCATTGACCTGCGCGCCAAACGAGAGGGATCCCCAGACGATGCCATCGAGGCCCAGGTGGCCGCCTATTGCCCGGTGACCCGCGAGCAGCGCAGCTCGTTGGTCTGTTGCGAATACATCACCCTGAAAGCGCCCGAATCGGCCTTTGTGCGGGCCTGCAGCACGGTCGCCTCGCTGCTGATCCCCAACTTGCCCACCTTTTTGTGGTGGCAGGGGGATCTGGATCTGAACAGCTTGCTGTTTCAAAAATTGGTGGCCCTGAGCAATCGGGTCATTGTCGATTCGCGGGGCTTTGTCAATCCAGAAGAAGATCTGCAAGAAATCCACCTCTTGCTGAGCGAGGGCCGCCACTGCGGGGATCTCAACTGGCGGCGGCTGCTGCCCTGGCAGGAACTCACCGCCCAAGCCTTTGACCCTCCCGACCGGCGGGAGTCCCTCTACCTTGTGGATCGTGTGAACCTCGACTACAAAGCCGGCAATCCCTGCCAGGCGTTCCTTTTCCTGGGCTGGCTGGCCGGTCGCCTGGGGTGGACTCCCACAGAGCGGGTTCAGGCTCAGGAGCACGATTACCAGATCGACCGTATCCGCTTGCAAACCCAAAGGGGCGGCGAGGTGATGGCAGAACTGGCGGCTGTGCCCTTGGCCTCGGAAATCAGCCAGCCGGGGGATCTCATCGGGCTGCGCCTCACCTCCAGCAACCAGGAAGCCGACGCCTGTACCGTGCTGTGCTCCGAAACCACAGGGTGTATGCGCATGGAAGCCATGGGGGGCGCTCAGAGGTGCGTGATTCGCCAGGTGGCTCCCCTGGAGCAGGACTCCCTCGACACCCTGCTGGCTGCCGAGTTGCAGCGGCTTGGCCCCGACTACCTCTACGAAGAAACCCTAGGGGTGGTGGATCAGATGCTGAAGCTGGGCAAAAGCTGAGATCCGCTTCTGTTTCAAGGCAGCTCCACCGACGTGGGCTTGGAAGCATGGGGCAGTCCCCACCCCAATTTCTCGCGCATAACGCGGAAAAATTCCGGTCGGCGCAGGCGCATCAAATCTGTCCAATAGGGGGCACGTACCACCCGAATCTGGTCTTCCGGCATGATATAGCAGCCGGCATTCCCATCCACCACCAAAACCAGCGGCTGAGGGGTAACGGGGCTAATCCACACCTCCTCCGAATCGGGAAAGACCAAGGCCCGCGAGGCCATGGAATGGGGGCAGATGGGGATCAACTGCAAAACCGGCACCCCCGGTGTGATCACCGGCCCACCCGCCGAGAGGGCATAAGCCGTCGAGCCGGTGGGAGTAGCCAAAATCACTCCGTCGGCAGCCACATCCAGAGGTGAGTGATCCCCGATGGTGATCTCGAAATGGCACATGCTGGTCAAAGGCTCGCGGTGCAGCACCATCTCGTTTAAGCTCAAGACCTCCCAGCGCAATTCCTGCCCTCGGTAGGCTTGCACCAGCAACATGCTGCGGCGATCCAGGGTGTATTCCCCGGCAATGGCGGCGCTGGCTGCCTCCTCTAGATGAGAAAGGTAGGTCTCCGTCAGAAAGCCCAGGTGGCCCGTGTTCACCGCCAACAGGGGGATCCCTTTGGGGGCCAGTTGCCGCGCTGCTGCCAAGACGGTGCCATCTCCCCCCAACACCACTGCAAACTTCATGGTTTGATCAAATCCAGCCGGGGCCAGGCTATCTACTCTGGTCAGGCAGATGGGGCTGTCGGGCTTGGCATAGCCGAGGATACCGCCCCAGTTGGGGGCCACACAGACTTCCCAGCCCTGCTCCTGAAACCAGCGGGCTAGGGTTTCGCTGCTGCGTTTGGCGGCGGGTTTGGCGTCGTTGTAGAGGATCCCGGCTTTGGGCTTGGTCATGGGCAATGGGAAGGCAGAGGTGCCAAAACTCTATCAGTTCTGCAGGCCCTTCTGCTGGCCAGGTGATCCATTCCCCAATTTCTGCGCTCCTCTAGCGGGCCAGGTACCGTTCCAAGCGTCCCTGGAAAAATGACAAGATTAACGTCAGCAGCCAGTACCACAGCGCTGCCACCACCAAAGCCTCAAAAAAATGTTGGCGCGGCAAACCCGCCTGTCGAGCCCGGCCCATCAACTCCTGCAAAGCAATGGCGCTGGCCAGGGCAGTGTCTTTCTGCATGGCGATGAATTGGTTGCCAATGTCCGGTAAGACAATTCGAAAAGCTTGCGGCAAAATGATGCACCATAGGGTTTGCCAAGGCTTAAGCCCTAGGGCATAGGCGGCTTCCCGCTGCCCGACGGGAATGGCTTGGATCCCGGCCCGGAAGATCTCGCTCATGTAGGCGCCATAGTTCAGGCTCAAGGCCAGCACCGCCGAAGTAAACGAGCCGAACACCAGGCCCAGTTGCGGCAAAGCCTGGTAGATGAACAAAAACTGCAGAAATAGAGGTGTGCCTCGCATCAACGAGACATACAGAGCGGAGAGGCTGCTCAGAGGGGCAATCTGGGAGAGGCCCGCCAGTGCCGACAAAAAGGCCAAGGTGGTGGCACAGAGGATGGAGACCAAGGACAGTTGAAAAGTAGTGCCCACCCCTTGCGAGATGAACCACCACCACTCGCGCACAAAGTTGCCGTTGAGACGCAAGGTACGGATGGGGATCCCGGCCAACTCCAACTGTACCCCGCTGAAGGTGAACACCAACAACAGCAGCCACAAAACCAACCACAACCCCTGGGCCACCGGGAACGGGATCCCTTTTCGAATCCGGGGCGGTGGGTAAATGGGCTGCTCCAGTGGGATAGAGTCTTTGCTCACTCAGCTTTTTTCGTCAGATCAATGCCGTAATACCGCTTCGAGAGGGCTGTTAGCGTGCCGTCCGCATGCATGGATTCTAAGATTTCGTTAATTTTGGCTTGCAAGCTCTCGGAAGGGGCAGGGCTGGAGCGATCCAAGGCCACAGCCAAGGCTTCATAGTAGACCGGATCCCCCAGAGTTTTCAGGGGCAGTCCTTCCCGAATGGCATTTTCAGCCGTCGGCAAAGCCGTCAAGACTGCATCCAAGCGGGTGCCATCCCCCAGTGCCAAGTCCTGCAGAGCCAGGCTATCGGTGTCGTAGATGCGAATGTCCACCCGCGGGGCTGGAACTTGGATGGTCTCTCCTTCCAGGGTGAGGTTGCCCTCCAGGTAGGCTTGATAGGTGGTGGCGGTGCCCACCCCAACTCGCTTTCCTTCCAAGGCGGCGATATCGGTCAGGGTCGAGGCTTGGTGGACCACGAAGCTGGCGGGGGTGTAGTAGTAGGGAATGGTAAACAGCAGAGCTTTCTGGCGTTCGGCAGTTACGGTCATGGAGCCGACATTGACATCCCAGCGGCCATTCCAAGATCCGGCGGTGATGACATCGAAGTTGATATCCAGAAACTCAGCCTCTACCCCCAAGCGCCTGGCAATCTCGCGCGCCACATCCACATCAAATCCTTCCCAAGTGCCGTCAGGGTTGCGGTAGCTCTGAGGACGGTAATTGGAGTCGGTGGAAATCCGGAGCACCCCCCGCTCTTGAACTTGAGCCAACAAATCGCTACCTTGGGCCAGCAGGGATCCCTGGTGTGTGCCTAGAGCCCAGCATCCGGCCAGGGTCAAGCAAAGGGCTTGTAGGGATCGGCGTCGAGAAACAGACATCGGCAAAACCTCAGATGAAGGTGAAGGGCAAACCCATTGGAATCCATCCAAGCTATCCAAGGCTGTCACAATTCCCGTTGCAAGGTAGTATCACCTGACACTGCCGCTTTGGGTGGCTATTCCCGACTGGGGCGAGCGGGTCGCAATTCTCCAAACATGCTCTAAAAAAGGCAAATCAACTGTCTCAGGATTGAGCTTATGAATCCCAATTGAGATTGAAATATCTCCTCCAGAAAGGCATCCCCTGAGACTTGCGATCAAGACTCGTGCTGTGTTGCCCGGGGGGGCAATCCGTATCCCTCTGTGGGCAACGGAGAATCGACGTTCTGGGTAGCAGAAAACATTTGGCTCGACCCAATGGATCCCCCTTAGCAATTGGGCGGAGAGGATGTCAATATCTTTGGAAGAGAACGGGGTTGAGGGTGGTTATGCAAGCGGTGATCTTGGCGGGTGGGAAAGGAACTCGCTTACGGCCTTTTACCTTTTTGCAGCCTAAGCCTTTGTTGCCCCTTTTGGATGTGCCCTTTTTGGAGTGGCTGATCGGGCGCTGCCGCCGAGCCGGCCTGACAGATATTTTGCTCAGCGTGGGTTATCTGGGCCAACAAATTGAGGCTGCTCTGGGAGATGGCGCTGCTTTGGGGGTGAAGCTCCGCTACATTCCCGAAGAGACGCCTTTGGATACGGCAGGAGCTTTGGTGCTGGCTCAGCCCTATTTCACTGGGGATCCCTTGGTGGTCTTCAATGCCGACATCCTCACAGATCTGGATCTGCAGATGCTGATGCAATGTCATGTGCAGAGCAAGGCCATGGCCACCCTCACCCTCGCCCGCGTGGACGATATCACCGCCTATGGCCTGGTGGAAGTTGGGGAAGGGGGCCAGATCCAATCTTTTCGGGAAAAACCCACCCCTGCAGAAGCCCTCACCCTCACCACCGACACGATCAACGCCGGCACCTATGTCTTGGATCCAGCCATTTTTAAAGACTACCCCAGTGGGGATCCCCTCAGCTTCGAGCGGCGTGTCTTCCCCGATTTGCTCAGGCAAGGGCACCGGCTGCAAGCTTATCTCCACACAGGCTACTGGCGGGATCTGGGCACGCCAGCCAGCTATTACCACGGCCAACTGGACATTCTTCTGGGCCGAATGACGGATTTTCCCCTGGAAGATGTGCAGCAACAGGCGCCGGGGATATGGGTGCACAAAACGGCTGAGATCCATCCCAGCGCTCAACTGCACGCCCCCTGCTACATTGGCGCCCACACCCGGCTGGGATCCCAAGCTCAGATTCCGGCAGGCACCATCCTCGGCAGCCACAGCTGGGTAAATGGATCCCTGCAGCCGGGAGCCTACGGGCCGAGAGTCCTGGTAGTGTAGGTTAAGTGCAAGTTAAGTTCACGACCATCCAGGACAAAGCCATCAGCAAATGGAGCTACCACAAACCGGGGAACGCTGGGATCCCTACCTTGCTGCCGTAGCTGCTCGCTTCAATCGGGAGCTGGAAATTCAACTGGGTCGGCCAGGTTGGCAACTTCCCCCAGACCTGGAGCAACTGCCTTTTTGGCAAGCCCAGCAGCGGGATCACCTGCAAGAGCGCCTCGGGATCCCCTTTTGGCAACTGCGTGCCCCCAAAAAACGGGAAGCCTGTTTGGATTTGGGCTGTGGGGTAAGCTTCCTGACCTATCCCTGGAACGATTGGCAAGCCTACTTTTACGGCCATGAGCTGAGCGGTGAGATTGTGCGCTTTATTCGCTCGCGGGCACCCCAGCTTAACTCCAAGCTGTTCAAGTCAATGCAACAGGGATCCGCCCACCATTTGGAAAACTACGAGTCGGAGCAATTTGATCTGGCCATTGCCACCGGATTTTTGTACTACTACCCGATTGAGTACTTCGACGCGGTTTGGGCAGAGTTGATGCGAGTGTTGCGACCGGCTGCACCTGTGATTATTGAAGTGGTCAATCCCGACTCGGTGTGGGCGGAACAATGGGGCCTCATCGAGCTATTCAAAGGCACCGAACCGATTTTCACCCCCCTAACGGAGTGGGAGCGGCGCATCGCAGCCTTGGGGGGCAAAATTCAGAAACAGGCCAGTGGCGAACTGTTCACCACCTATTGGATTCAGCGCAGACCGTGATCTGCTCACAACCGGGAAAGTATCGGAGCATTCGGAGTAGTGGGGTAACCTTTAAGGCTGGGTACTAAGATTAAAAATAAGATAAAGATTAAGATTAAGAAGTGTGATCCCGGACAAGGGATCCACCGCCATCCATGCAAGCCTCCTCTCCCACCTTCCTCTTGGTTGATGGCTACAACATCATCGGAGCTTGGCCCACCCTGAGCCAGTTAGCGCGTCGCTCCCTGATGGAATTGGCCCGTCTGCGCTTGGTGGAATCTTTGGCCAACTATGTGGCCTTCCGGGGCTACCAGGCGACCGTGGTGTACGATGCCTACGCCCAACCCACTCCAGCCCGGCAAGAGCGCTCCCCTTCGGGTATCGAGATCCTGTATACCTCCTATGGCGAGACCGCCGACAGTTGTATTGAACGGCTGTGTGCCCAGTTGCAGAGGGATGGGTGTCGGGTACGGGTGGCTACCTCCGATCGTGTCCAGCAGTTGGTGATTGGCGGCTACAACGCCGAATGGGTCTCGGCAGAACAACTGTGGGATGAAGTGCAGCAGGCCCAGCAGCAGATCCGGCGCGTCCAACCAAAACGGCTATCGAGCAAGCGGGGCATTGATGCCTACTTGGATGCAGATACCCTCTCACGCCTAAACCGCTGGCGGCTGTCCGGCCAAGATCCCATGCGCTAAATGCCATCGTAGGGAACGGTGGGAGCTCCATACCAAAGATGCTCTTCATCTGGCGAGGCAGTGGGCAACTGCTCCTGTGAAGGATCCGCCGGAGCCAGCTCC
>NZ_JANSIH010000406.1:0-2665 GCF_047462075.1 Synechococcus sp. R55.2 | reverse complement strand
CTGCAACCCACAACAGTGCTTTCCTTCAGCAACAGCAGCTCTGGCCGCTTTGCAGGCTTTGCCCCCCGCCGAGAGCCCCCTTGCCGCCGAACTCCTGTCCCAGCCCAGCCCTGTCGCCGCCGAGCCCTTACAGGAGCCAACCACCCCACCGCGTTCTCCGGTATCGCTGCGGGCGCGTCCCCGGATCCCACCGGTTTGGGCAGGAGGCAGCTTGGCGGCTTTGCTGGCGTTGACGGTAGCAGGGGTATGGCAGATGAGGGCGAACCTTGGCCTGCGGGGGGAGCCCAAGGATTCTGTCCCCCTCACGAGAACGGGATCCTCTGGCCCGGCAAAGCGCAACGGCCTGGGACTCCGTCCTACTCGCGAGAACGGTTCTCATGCCTCCGTCCCCACCGCCGTCACGGTCGCGGAAGCGTCGCGTAGCGATAACGACCCGGCAGACTGGGCCAAGTCTTTGCAGCTCAAGGCTACGCTGGAAGGCCCTGTCGCCGTCACTGCTCTGGCCATCAGCCCGGATGGAAATCTCCTTGCTGCCGGGGGAGACGACGGCATGATCCGGCTTTGGGATCCCCACGCCGGTGAACTTCTCCAAACCTTAGCAGGCCACAAGGGATCCATCGAAGCGTTGGCCATCAGCCCGGATGGCACTTTTCTGGTCAGTGGGGGGGCCGACAAAACAGTGCGCGTCTGGGATTTTCCGGCTCTCCCGCCGGGGGATGGGGTGCCACGGTTGCAGTTGCAGGGACACACGGAGCTGATCAACAGCGTCGCCATCAGCCCAGAGGGTCGCTGGATCGCCAGTGGCAGCGCCGACCGCACCATCCGCCTTTGGCAGGCCGACAACGGCCAGTTGATCCGCACCCTGGCGCCTCCCACTGCTGCCGCCCAGGAGACCCCTCAGAGGGCTGGCATTACAGCAGTGGCCTTTGGCCCAAGACCTACCCGTATGAATACTTCCCACCAATCTGAAGGGATCCCCCCTTGGATCTTGGTGGCCGCCAATGGAGATCCCACCGTTCACCTTTGGGATCCTGGCAGCGGGGCCTTGCTGGAAACCCTAAAGGCCGACTACCCCATCGAGCAGGTGCTTCTGAGCCCAGATGGCCGCTATTTGCTCGCTGGCAGTACCGGTGGCATCTTGGTCTGGAACTTGGGCACGGGATCCTTGGAGCGCACCTTGCCCCAGACTTTGTCCGGCTTGGCCGCCCTTGCCCTCAGCCCTGATGGCCGCTTGCTCGCCAGCGGCACCGATTACCGCGCTCACCAGATCAAGCTCTGGGATCTGCGCAGCGGAGAACAGTTGCGCACCCTGGGCGGCCAGACTTGGATGGTGAGCGTCTTGCTGTTTGGCCCCGGTCGCGGAAGCGTCGCGCAGCGATATGGGCAGACCCTTCTCAGTGGTGGCGCCGATGGCTCGATTCGCATCTGGGGGCCGCCTGTTCAACCCTGATGGGATCCGAGCAGATAGAATACTCCACGGAGAAGGGATCCCGGCAGAGCATGGGCAAAGTGGTGGTTATCGGCGCGGGGCTGGCAGGGCTGACCTGTGCCAAGGTGCTGAGGGGCCAGAGGGATGTTCTCGTCTTGGAAAAAAGCGATGGCCCTGGGGGGCGGGTGCGTACCGACAAGGTGGATGGCTTTCGCCTGGATCGCGGCTTTCAGGTGCTGTTCACCGCCTATCCCAAAGTGCAGCAGCATTTGGATCTGGGTAAGCTCGATCCCCGTCCCTACCGGCCCGGCGCTATGTTGGCCCGGCCAGGGTGGTTTTGGCTGTTGGGGGATCCCCTGCGGGATCTGGCCGGTGGGATCCCATCCCTGCTCAATCCTTTGGCCAGCTTTGGGGACAAGCTCAAGGTGCTGCAATTGCGGGCAGAGCTGGCCCGGCGCACCCCTGAGCAAGTCTTTCAAGAAGGTCTGGGGGGATCCGATTGTTCTGTGCAGGCATTCCTGCAGCGGTATGGGTTTTCCGCCAAGATTTGCCAGCACTTTTTCTACCCCTTTTTCCGAGGGATCCTCCTGGATCCAGACCTGGCCAGCAGCGCCCGCCTCTTTGCCTTCTACTTCAAGATGATGGCTGAGGGCTCCATCGTCACCCCGGCCTTGGGTATGGGAGAGCTGGCCCGACAACTGGCCGGTCACCTGTCCCCCGAACAGATCCGCTACCAAACCCAGGTGGAGCGCATTCTGGCAGAAGATGGGAAAGTGCGCGGCATTCGCACCGCCAATGGCGAAGAGATCCCTGCCGAGTGGGTAGTCTGCGCCGCCGATGCCCCCCAAGCGCGGGCCTGGCAAGCGGAGCTGTGCCCTCAGGCCCCCACCCCCATTCCCACTCCAGGGCGAGCGGTGACCTGCCTCTACTTCTGCGCTCCCTTTTCCCTCACTCGTGGTGGCTATTTGCACCTCAACGCCACCGGCCAGGGCTGGATCAACCATTGGGTTCAGCTCACCCACATCAGCCCGGCACTGGCTCCCCCCGGCCAACACCTGTACTCTGTGGTGGTGCTGGGGGATCCCCCCTTAGGTGACGAGGAGCTGGCCCAAGCCTGCCGAGCCGAGCTGCAAGCTTACTTCCCGAAAGCTCCCCTAGAGCAATTTCGCCTGTTGCGGGTATACCGGATCCCTTTTGCCCAGTTTGTACAACCCCCCGGCTTTCAGCAGCATCTGG
>NZ_JANSIH010000405.1:0-18103 GCF_047462075.1 Synechococcus sp. R55.2 | reverse complement strand
GCGCTGGATCTTGGGCTTTGGGGGAGAGGTGTTGGTGGTCAGCCCAGAGCCCCTTCGGCAAATGATTCAGGACGCGGGGCAGGCGATCTCGGTTTTGTACAGGGATCCCTTAGCCGATCAGGAGCAAGAAAGCTCGTAAAAGAAAGTATTGGCCACTTTCTTCTCTAACGCCCAAAACATTTGTCCGGCAAAGGTTTTCCAGGTTTTAAGCAGAACTCTCCAATACTTTGTGTGGTTAGGGCTGAGCACGGGAGCCCAACTAAAGTAACAACAGGTCACCGGAGTAGGGCAGTGGTTGCTCAACTGGATGTGGAAGACATTCGAGGGATCCGATCCGTCGCCGAGGTGGCCGATCTCTTTGCATCCTTGGGGTACGCTCTGGTGGGGCAACCGTTGGATATAACGGTGCTGGAGCTGCCGGCTTATTTTGACAGACTTCGGGCTGGATATGTCCTGGCGGAATATCGGCAGGGATATTTCCGGCAGGTGGTGCTGCTGTTTGAAGTGAGGCCCGGCTCTCCAGAGTTGGGTGTGCTGATGCACAAGCTGGCCCGACGTCTGGCCCAACGCCCAGAATCCTACCTGTTGCTGGCCACAGCCGATGGTTACCACTGTCTGCACATCACCAGCAGCAGCCAAGCTGGGAAGGTCTACAGCTTCCAGGTCAACTGCCAGGATCCTTCTTACCAAGAGCGCAACTGGATCCGCAACTTGGTCTTGCAGGGTCGGTCGCTACGGGCCGCCCAACAGCACCAGCAGCAGGTAATACGTCATGCCGCAGTCCAACAAAAAGAGGCGACACAGATCAAAAGGCGGGATTTGCAGGACAGCGTAAAGTCTTACCTGCGCGAGATTGGCCGCTACCCCCTCCTGAATCGGGCAGAGGAAACGACTCTATTTCGCCAGATGGCCACCTTCCCCGGCACCGAGCAGGCGACGCGGGCACGGGAGAAGTTGATTGCGCACAACTTGCGCCTTGTGGTGTTCATTGCCAAGCGCTATCAAGAGCAGGGGCTTGATCTATTGGATCTGATCCAGCAGGGCAACTTAGGTTTGATTCGGGCCATCGAGAAGTTTGACTATACCCGTGGAACTCGTCTGTCTACCTATGCCACCTGGTGGATCCGACAGTCCATCACTCGAGCAATAGACACTCAAGCTCGTCTGATCTGGCTGCCCAGTCATGTCTGGGAAAAGATCCGGCGCCTGAAGAAAGTGGCTTGCCAGTTGTCGCAAGATTTGGGGCGGACTCCCACTGTGGCGGATCTGGCTTCGGTCTGCGACTTTTCTCCTGAAGAAATCCGACAATTACTGGATTGGAATCAGGGGATCGGCTTTCTGGATGCACCTCTATTTGGGGATGTTTTGCTGGTGGATAGCCTCGCGGATCGGTCTCGGATCCCAGAACCTAGTTGGGAGGAGATGGAGCATCAGGAAATGCTTGAGAGAGTCTTCGCCTTGCTTAAGCCAAGAGAGCAACAGGTGCTTACCCTTCGCTTTGGGTTAAACGGCCATAAACCTCATTCCCTGGCCGAGATTGGTCGGCTTTCGAACCTCAGTCGCGAGCGGGTGCGCCAGATTGAGGAAAAAGCGCTTCGGTCTCTGCGTGCTCGTTGCAGAAGTTGGCCTAAATAAGCATTAACAAATAAGCAGTAAAAGGAAGGATGGTAATCCATATGTCGCTACCGACATATATTGATAATCAGAGACATAAATTAACGAATGTTATCCAGAGGCTGATCTTTCTGGAAAAGCAGACTGAGCTAGATATTGCTACCGGCTTCTTCCGTATCGAGGCTTGGATCAAACTGGAGCGAGCTTTTAATAAGCTCGCCCGTCTGCGCTTGCTGATTGGCCGGGATCCCACCATCAAACCGGCAGAGCCCCATCGAATTGATCTCCAAGATTATCTTCGCCGCGAGCTTCAGAGGCAGTTGGAAACTTCCACCTTTGAGTTGGAGTACAAGCAGTGTATCGATCGTCTGATTGCCTTTCTCAAGCAAGATCATGTGGATGTTCGGTTGTATGGGGCCATCGGGGAACGTACACCCTTTCTACATGCCAAAGCTTATCTATTTCCCAGCTACAGCATTGTGGGATCCAGCAATTTTACTGTTCCCGGTTTGGAAGGCAACACCGAGTTAAATGTATTGCTTGATAATGCCCAGGCAGCCCAGGAGATGCGCAACACCTGGTTTACAGAGTTTTGGGAGCATCCCAGTGTGGACAAAGACTATAAATCGAAACTTATTGCTGAGCTGGATCGATCCAAATTTGGCAGCCGTGCCTACACTCCTCATCAAATCTTGATGCGCTGCCTCTACACCCTGTTCCAGCCGAAGCAGGATCCAGTGGTCAAGGGGCAGGCCACAACCCTAGAATTGGCTGATTTCCAGCAGGAAGGGTTTGAACGAGCCCTAGAATTGCTGGAGCGCCATGGGGGGGTCATCGTTGCAGATGCGGTAGGCTTGGGCAAAACCTATATCGGACTGCGGCTGATCGACCATCTTCTAGCGGAGCGACGAAAACCGGGGTACCTGCCTCGGGCCTTGGTGATCAGCCCGGCTCAAGTTCGCAATCTCGTCTGGGAGCCGAAGCTGAGAGAGTTCGGTTTGGTGGCCGATTTGTTGTCTCAAGAGGAGCTAGGGCGATCTGACTTCAACAGCCGACGCTACAGCCACTGCGACATTGTCCTTGTGGACGAATCCCACAATTTCCGGAATAACTTAACTGCCCGATATGCCAACTTGCAGCGCCTGATCTGTGGGGGACGCGGCAACAAATGGGTGGTGCTGCTCACGGCTACTCCCATCAACAACACAATTTTTGACCTCTATCATCAGGTGCTGCTGCTCACCCGCAACGATGATCACTACTACAGTAGCTGGGGGATCCCTAATCTATCCGCGCTGTTTAAGAAGCTGGACAAAGGTGAGGGGCAGATCACCGAGTTGTTGTTTCAGACCATGGTGCGTCGATCCCGCCTGGATGTGCTGAAACGTCAACAGGCAGGAGAGAAGATTATCATCGGTGGCCAAGAGATCCGCTTTCCGCGCAGGATTTTGAAGCAATTTACCTATAACTTCGAGAGTAGCTTCCAAGGTCTCTATAGCCGTTGGGTTGCCTACATTGAGAATCTGAACCTGGCTCCCTATAACCTGGAAAACTATGTGCGCCAGAAGAATGATAAGCTAACCGACCGTCAGTTACGCAATGAAGTGATCGGCAGCTTGATGAAAACCCTCTATCTCAAGCGGCTAGAGAGTTCAATCAAGGCTTTTGAGGTCAGCATCTGCTGGCAATCTGACTTCCAGGGACGATTTTTGGACTTGCTGCAGCAGGGTCACTTGTTAGATGGATCCAGCTATCGACGCCTGATGGCTCTGGAAGCTGAGGAGCAAGAGGATTCAGTGGAGCAGGTGCTGGTATCTCTGCCTGAGGTCAACCCTGAAGACTATGATTTGGACAAGCTGACCCAGGCAATCCAGGCCGATCAAAAAACACTGGCTCAGATTATTCAAGATCTCACCCGTATCCAGGCAAGGGTGCAGGCAGGAGAAGACTCTGATCTTAAGCTGATGGCTTTTAAACGAATGATGCTCAGCTTGGAACAGGACAAGGTGCTTGTCTTCACCTACTTTAAAGACACAGCCGAATACTTATACCAGCAGTTGCTGGAAGATAAACAATGGCTTGAGGCAATGGCTGAGAAGCGGAGCAGATATCGCAATTTCTCCTCAGGTTTGCGGGTGGGGTTATTAACCGGAAAAACCCCAAGCCGGGAACGGGAAATGCTGGTGAGAAGATTCGCGCCACGGGTCAATCGGCCATTTAGTAATCCTTCGGGTTGTGGAGAGGATTATCAGGAAGTCGGGTGTTCGCCTGAAGAGCAAATCGATCTGCTTATCTGCACCGATGTGTTGTCTGAAGGACAAAATCTTCAAGAAGCAGCAGTCCTTGTGAATTACGATCTGCATTGGAATCCGGTGCGAATGATCCAACGGGCAGGCCGCATCGATCGACTGGGATCCCCATTCGAGGAGTTGACGATCGTTAATGGCTTTCCCGAGCAAGGACTGGAACTGCTGTTGGGATTGGTGCGCAAGTTGCAACAGCGGATTGCCCTGATCGATCAGCAGGTGGGTCTGGATGCCAGTGTGCTGGGAGAGGTGATCTCGGAGCGTTCATTAGAGGAGATCCGACTCCTGAAGGAAGCTCAAACTCCCAGTGCTCAGAGTGAGATACTGCAGGCTCTGGAGAAGAAAGTTGACTTAGTCTCTATGGATGAAATGCGGTTTCCGTTGTTGGAGTTTATCCAGCAATCGGGGTTGCAAGCTGTCGAGGAGATCCCACTTGGGATCCACAGCACACGCTACCAAGCTCCGCAGGATGGACTATTTTTAGCTTTTCAAGTCAAAGATCGGCACTTCTGGCATTTCTACCCTCGAATAGAAGGTCGAATCTCTGTAAGTATCGACCATCTCCAGAGTGATTGGGGATCAATCTTTCAGCTTCTCTATTGCCGACCAGAAGATTTTCCAAAGCCCGATGATCTACCGCCTGCGCCTTTTGATGGTGAGATCTTCGAGGTGTTACAACCTGCGATCCAAAATCTGTTGAATCTGCTGAATCGAAGCCAGGGTAGCTCTTTATTGCAACCTAGTTTGCCTCAATGGTTGAGACGAATCTATCTCGTCCTCACTGAGGTAGAGGATGCTATTGAACTTGATGCGGTGACTGAAGAGGCCCGACAACGGGTTCTTGATTTGGTTATACATACTAAAAGCATTCGCACTTACGAGAGAGACTGTAAGGAATTCTGGAAAAACTATCAGAAGAATCGGGATGTTGCCAATCTAATTCACTCGTTGGATGAGTTGTTCATCGATGAGGGATTGTATAAGGGGTCCTCTTCCCGCCACCGGAGCCCGACATTTTTCACCCAAGAGGATGTGCAGCTCATCTGCTACCAGTGGTTTAGGTCAGACCCAGAGCCCCCGGCGGATCCCTACCTCCTTAGGCGAAGGCGAAAGGATCCCTACGAGGCCCTACATTGACGGTTGCTTCCTTTCGGGGCAGTGGAATTAATGAAAACTCAATGGAAAATTAATCGAGCCAAGCGAATAACTATTAAAATGAAGATTATCAAATAGCAAACAAATGTAGCGATACTCGTGGTTAAAAATAGAACTCCGCCCCATTTCCGGAGGAGAGGCTCCAGAAAGTTCGTGCATGGGAGGAGACGAATAGTCCACTTTACACTGGTATCATCGCCATCGAATTGAAATAACCAGGCCCAAAGATAGAAAAAATGAGTCGCGAGGTAGAGCGCAATATCGCTCTTTCTTGATTCAAAAACGCTAATGAATGTGATCATCAAAGCTATATGCACAAATGCCCATAAAGTAAGCAGCAAAATAAGCAGCGCTCCAAACATCATTAGAAGCCAACCGGCGACTCCAAGACGCATGAGAAACAGGGCACAGACAAAAAGGATCTCCACTCCAACTAGGAGAAGTTTGGTTGGTGTATTCAGGCTTTCATGTTCTACCATATTACTTCCTTTTTTCGCGTTGTTCGTAATATGTGTCTCAGACAAGCTTAATAACTGCAGACGTGATGATCTAGATCTGATCTGGCACTTTTGGCAGGGGTAGTTGAAACGGATGATGGTCGAAGCGAATACGCTGTACTCGGTAATTTCCTGTTAATGGAACCGATCCTGAGCCGCAAGCAACTTCCACGCCACCCGGATCAACCGTTGTTCCGAATGCGATACCTTATTTTATGTAGGTTTGCGTAGCAAAAACCCTATACCTGATAAGTCACTTCCCTTTGGGGAAGCGGGATTCATGGAAACACTCAAAGCAGACGGCCCAGGCGTTGTCGCAATTCGCTGGCAGCCAGTTCCAGGTGTTCGGGGGTATAGCCGGTGGTCTCTACCCTGACAGCGAGGTGGGTGTCTTGGCTCTCGTGGAGATGGAGCCACAAAATGTGGCGGCCATCTTCGGTTTTGCGGTTTGAGGCTTTGACGCTGTTTTTGGGGGCAGCGTAGGCGTGTGGATCGTAGTGAACCCGATCCACCCAGGGAATGTCTCGCAGGAGTCTTTCCACTTTGGCCCAACTGCGGGGTCGGTGATGGCTGGCATCGCTTCGGATTTGGATGATCTGGGAGCGATCTCGGCCTGAATCGGGGAGATCTGGGGATCCGGGGCTGAACTTGCGGCTGTAGGTAGGGCAAGTAGACCAGGGATTTGTATTGCTCATGGATGTAGCAAACCGGGACCCCCAATTGGCTGCCCACCACGGCCATGATCATGGCTTGGGCTTTGAACCCACCGGTAGCGGCAAAGGTGACGATCCCCCTGGCGCTCTCTGCCAACTGTTTCAACAGCTCGGCCATCCGCTCCAGTGAGGATCCCTCTAGCTCGTAGTTGATGCCGGGAAGGGGAACCAAAGAGACCTGCTGCTGACCCAGCTCTTGCTCAAAAAAGAGCTTCAAAATCTGGGCACACTCCAATCCGTCGGGGGTTTCTGAGTGCAGCAAAATCAAGGCATCATTCGAGGTGGGATCCAGCCGCAAGTAGGTGTTGGTTTCGGCGCTGATCAGCTCCAGATCGGTTCTTTTCATCCAGGCCAGCGCTTGCTCCGGATCCCCGATGGTTTTTTGTCCCACCCAGGGGCGCTGCGGCTGCAGGTCTTTGTCAAGGTTGGTGAGCAAGGAGGTGCCCACAGTCATGATGATGGTCTGCATGATAGGCGGTTAACTCAAATTTTTCGAGGGCTCTGTTCCGCTTTGCGCCCAGAGCAGCTTGGCCTTGCGGATTCTGCCATCTTCCTTTAGACCCAGAACTTCCACCTGCACCTCTTGCCCCACCGAGAGGGATCCCGCCCGTCTGGGCTCCTTCCGGGTGAGCTTGGTGTCTGTGTCCAGAATCTGGAAGGTGACTTCGTTGCCCTTGATGTTGGTGATGGTGGCCTTCAGCTTTTGCCCGGTCTGGAAGCGGGCTTTGCGGGCCTGATGCTGGGCCTGGTCTTGTTGGTGTTGATGGTTTTGTTGTTGTCTGTCGTCCTGGGATTTGTTTCCCGCCCCTTGGGGAACGGAGTCCTTGCGACCGGAGTTGTCGTTGGGTCGGGATCCCTGAGGCGGCGGAATCTCGCCAATGGGCATTCCCCCATCTTTGTAGTAGCGGGCCAGCCGGGCTGCCCAGCCCAGGATCTGCAGCATCTCTGCCGGCCTGTCTTGCAGAGGTTGCAAGTACCTTTTGCAGGTTTCGTCAATAAGCTGATAGTATCTTCTGGTTTGTTGGGTACGGCATAGGCCAGTTTCCCGCACCAGCTCGCCGGTGAATCGGAAAAAGCGGGATCCCGCGTCGGGGTGGTGGGCGACCGAGCGCAGATAGGCGATGCACTTGCTCAACTCGTTGACATCCACCCTTTCTTTGGCCAAGGTCATGGCGATGCCGTGGGCGAGATCCCAAGATTGGGGGCTGAGATCGACAGAGTCTGACAGCATAGGGGAACCCTCAATACACGCCGGGGGGCGGCTCGCGCAGAGCAGTGGGACTTAGGATGGCGGCCAGTTGTCTGAGTTGTTCGGGCAAGATGTAGCCTTGGGCAGCTTGAATTTGCTCTTGCACAAAGGCTTGGAGGCGTTCTCCTTCCAGAGTATCGGCTTCTGCAGGATCATAGCGGCTGTAGCGATCTTTTAGGTTGCCGGGCCGCTCGATCTTGTCGAGGGTGACCTGCAGGGATCCCAGGCCCACGGGCTTACCGCCCCCCACCTTCAGCAGCATGGGATGGTTGGGATCCTGCCCCAAAACCGTGAGCAAGGTGCCCAGCTCGGCAGGGGTGAGGTTTTTGAAGTGGATTTGGGTTTTGAAAACTGTGTTTTGTATCGCTTGCTGGGTGGGCGTTCCCCTTGAACTGTCCTGCAACGCGTTTCTGTGGGTGTAGTAGAACTTGCGCCCGATGACTCTGCCGTTTTCCTTCTGAAAATAAGCTTTGCACTGATCCGGGCGTGGACGGTACAGGGGGGGCAGGGATCCGCCGCCGGATCCGGCACTGGTGGCAATGGCATCCCTGAACTCCACCAATCCCTGCCAGTTCAGGGCACCGAAAACGCGGCTGGCCGGACAAAGCTGCTGCTTGTTGCGGCAGGGGTGCCGCTCCGGGGGGATCCGATTTCGGTACTGGCTCGTCATCACCGCAAGGGTGCTGTTGGTGATCGCCTCATACATGGCCCGGATGGCCCCCTTGAGGGAGCTGCCCTGGATTTTGAGCCTTCCGTTGGGAGTGGTGGTCATGGTTTTGAGCACCGGGATCCCTTTCACCCCGACATCGCTGCCCAAGGCCAAGTGGCCGGTGGAGATGTGGACGGCAGTCTGCACCGTTAGGGTGAGGAAGAGGGTGCCGTGCAACCTATCGGGATGGAACTGGGCGTGGCCGGCGGGCCGCTCCAGCGTGGGGCGCTGGGTGGGAAACGGGATCAGCTCGTAGGGTTTGGGAAACACGGTTGGTTTGCCTCCAACTCGACTGCTGTTGCCGGCAGACGATCTTGCAGATGCGGCCTGGTTGGGCAATGGGCGAGGGCCTTGGGGGGTCATGGTCACCTCGGAATCAGGGCAATAAAGTGAACGCGGGCAGTTCGCTCATCTCGGAAGTAGCGCTGGCCCACCTTGAGATCTTGGGGATGGCTGAGGGGCTTGGGAAAGCGGGTTTCTCGATTTTGGGATCCGTACAGGTCGGCTGCGTGATCCTCCCACCGCCACTCTCCCGGCAGAGGGATAAAGGAGTCCGGGGGAGCTTGGATCCCCAGATACAGCAGATCCCAGCCGTGGGGGGTGCTTTTCCAGCGCAGTTCCCCTTGTTGGGAGAAAACTTGCCCCTCTGGACAGACGGGATCCGCCGGGATCCCCACCTGAATGCCGCTGACTCGATGGGGCCAGCGCAGAAAGGAGTAGGTTTTTTCAGAAGTGGAAAAACAAGCCGAGAGCACTTGGGAAAGCGAGGACTCTGCCCCATCTTGAATCTTGAGGGAGGCGACGTAGGCTGGTTTCATACGGCTTTGGCCTCCGCTTGCAGGAGTTTGGCCCAACTGTTTACGGCGGTGGCGAGCAGATGTTCCACCTTGGCCTCAGACGTCTGATCCCAGGTCAGCCGCGCCCCAAATCCCAAAGGCATTGGCTCCGCTCCCACCGGCACCGCTTGGCAATCGGGTTTGGGGAAGCCGTATTTGCCTGCCTCTTCGGGGGTTAAAAATTCGCCCGCCCCCAACAGGGATCCCTGTGGCCAGGTCAGGGGGGATCCCAGCAGTCGAATCTGCATGTTTGCCTCATCCACCAGGCAGCCCGGATAGTCCACCACCGCCCACTCGTACTCAACCCGAACGGTGCCCATGCCGCGGGACTTGGCAAAGCCGATGCCAAACCAGCCTTCATCCAGATCCCGCAACGCCAGTCCCAGCAGACCCAGTTGGGCCAGGGTAAAGTTTTTCAGGTGGATCTTGGTTTGAAAGGATCCCTCTACGCACACTTGATAGCTGAACGGCCCCACCGCCACTGAGCCGAAGACGCGGTCGATGGCCACCCCATTACGTTCCTCCAGGCGCAGAGGGGTTCCCGGCTTGGGATAGGCATCTTCGATGCGGACCCGGCTGGCGATGGCTGTGTTGCCGAACATCTGATCCGTAAAGGAAGAAAGGGCGTAAACCTGGTGGGGCTCTTCAATTTTTTCCAGCCATTGATTGGCCTTTTGGTCGAGGGGATCGCTGGCCCAGAGTTTGAAGCCTCCCCCCTCAGGACGTCTGTCGCTGCCCACCGTTCGGACGATGCGCTCCGCATGGGCGCGAATTGCCCCTTTGAGGGAGCTGCCGGGAAAATAGACCGTTCGCCCGCCGCCGTGATAGGTTTCGACGAACTCCATATCCGGCTTCGTCGGGTCAGCCCCTTCTTTGCCCGCCTTGATGAGAACAGGGCCATCGGGCTTGAGGGTGAGGCAGAGGGTGCAATGGTTAACGTAGCGTTTGTGCATAGCCTGGGATCCTTCACACCAGAACAGGAGCTTTTGGTTGAGGGGCTTGGGGCGGCAAGCAGTCTGTCCAGTTTGTCAACCGATAGGGGTGGAAAACGCTGACCGTATCGCCAACCGTTGCAGAGTCCATGAAGACCATCGGGATCCCTCCTGACATGAAATAGGGCTAGCGGCGGGGGCCGACCGATTGCCGTTGAGAGGCCGTTGTTAATTTGGCAACCAGGGCTTCCACCCAGTCTTGGCGCAAAGCGGCAGCCTGCTCCGGGCTGAGCGGCTGTCGGGATCCGGCCACCAGCTCTTGAAGGTAGGCCAGCAGCCGTCTTGGATCCCCTTCCGAGTCGAACCAATAGATTGCCGAGATCTGCAGGCGGACAACCCCCAAGCCACGGGAGCGCCCCCCTCCCAGGGGGATCTGTTCCGTTTCCAATTGGTGCAAGCCAATGGCCAAGAGGCCCAGTTCCCATTCCTCGGCATTTTCGACGACGGCATGAAACCGGAAGGGGGTTCTGGCAGGCACCACTTGCAAGTCGTACAGCTTGCCATCTGCCGCCGTTTCCGTATCCCGATCGATGGCCACGCCATCCCGCTCTTGGTACTGGCCAAACCAGGCTTCCGGCACCACGGGCAAATCTCGGATCTGCACCTTGCCGGCCAACCAAGGGGATCCAAACACCTGCGAGACCCAGTCGGTGGCCTCAATGAGCTTTTGAGTCAGAGCCGCATCGTCCCCTTTGTAGTCATTTTTAATTTGGTTGATGATCTGAAATTGCTCGCTGCTGGTCAATTCGCCGGGATCCCTGGCCAGCTCTGGGTTGATGCCCCGCAAGAAACTTTCCAGGCGAGAGCGCATCGCCCCCTTCAAACTGGAGCCGGGAATGAGCGGACGGCCCAGCGCATCCTTGAGAACCGGCAAATCCGAGCCGATGGGTTCGGTGGAGCGGCCCACCCCGATGTGCAGAGCGGTCACGGTGGTGAGGGTGCCGGTGATTTCCAAGCGGTTTTTGAAAACGTCGAACATTGTTCCCTCAAATGGCTGCTCAAGTTAAGGCTTGTACTGCAGAGGTTTGCCATTCCCGAAGCGAGACGGAGCCCTTAATAAAACTCAAGAGGATCCCTAGGATCTGAGCAATTTCTGAGATAAAGTACTCCCTGTCATCGATAAAGAGTTGGTCACCCTCGAGTTTTGCAAATCGCCAGTTGGTTCCTGAGGTTACTGCTCCATAGACACTGTCTACTTGAGAATTGGAGTTCTTGTTAAAGACCTGTGCCCCCACCATACCGGCAACGCACTGGCCCAGACCCCCGATCAAGTCTTCTTTTTTGGCCTCAACGATAATCACCACCGGATCTTGAATGTAGAGTTGGAGAGGGGATAGGCAAATGATGTAGTCGCATAGGCCCACCAACCCCCTCTCGGGATCCACGTTGAATTCCTTGCCGGAAAACAGCGAGATTTGATCCCGACATAGGTACTTCACCTCTCCCAGCACAGGGGCGATGATAAACTCGGAGCGGGCTTTTTCGCTGTTGACCGAGGTGGCCAAGCCGAGATAGCGATCTAGGGTTATTTTCAAGTAATCGGAGCACTCAGTCGGTGGAACCTCTGCAAACAGGCCATGGATGATTCTTGACCTGAGCTGAAAGGTCGAAATGGCTCTCTCAAGGGTAAAACTGCTGTAGGTCACGGTCTAGGATCCTCCTCCCTCTCGCTTGTACTTGAGGTAGCGGGCCCCATAGCCCAGGTAGCGCCGAATCAAGTCAATTTTGATCTCGTTGACTTTGGGGGATGCTCTTTCAATTCCGGCTTCCCTGGCGATGGCTATAGCCCTTTGATGAATCCAGTTGTCGATGTCTTTGATGATGGCTTCTGCCAAAGAGTCTTTGCCCCGCCCCCACTTGTCATCGCGCCCCACCTGGTAGCGCAAAAAGTTCTTGATCACCTCTGAGCTTTCGGTGGAAGCTGCCACGTGCAATAGGTTGCGATATTGGGCCTCTTCCAATCTGTTGAGACCTCTGAAGTTATCCAAGGCGGCTTGAATTCTGGCGACCAGATCATCTTCGGCCAGCCGGATTTGCCGTTGGATCTTGAGCTCTTGTTCCGATGTGATCTCGCTGGTGGCGAAGGTCATAGCGGGTTCTCCCAGAAATGATGATGGAACGGACTGCAAACTTCGATTTGGCCGAATCCTTCAGCAGTGCGTTCGCCAATCCCCCAGTATTCCATCTCCGCCAAAATCGGGATCCAACGCTCCAGTTGCGTGGTGCTCAGCAGAAAGACGCTGCCCTGCGTGGTTACCAATTCTACATCTTTGAACAGACCCCAGGCAGCGTTCCAGCCGGAGACATAGGCGTAGCTGCTGAAGGCCAGCTCCAAAGCCAGGGATCCATCTTCGCAGTTGGCCTCTTCCTGGAGCATCTGGGGGGTGAGCACGGTGGTGCGTTGCCAGCGCTCTTTGAGAATGGCCCCCGACTGCAGCCCAATGGAGAAATACTGCCGCTCCGGCGGAAGGGGCTGCCAGGGATCCCCGAACACCTGCCATTGTTGCCAGCGCTGCCGCAGCTTTTGGTTGAAGGCTTCCACCCGCTGGGCCAGGGAAGGCCGGGGAGCAGCCAGACGCCGAGCCGTGACGTTGACCCGGCCCAATCCCCGCGACACCCCTCCTCCCAAGCGCAGCAGGTGGGCGTGGGCGTTGAGGTAGCGGGTGAGGGTCTCGGCCAGCTCGGGATCCCGCAGGTAGATGTAGCCGCTGAAAAGGGAGCGCTCCAGATGCCCATTGGGGCGGGCTTTGCCCTCGTTCATCACCTCTAGGCTGTAGAGGATTTGGTCGGCAGCAGTGGCGCGGCGACGGTTGATCCCCACCCGCGTGAGCAGGCGTTTGGACACAGCAGCTCGTTCGTAGCGGGGCCCCAGGTCAGACTCCTGCTGGCTGTAGAACCCCCCGAAGGGCTCCACTCTTCCCCCGGAACCGTCCGGCTCTGTGGGATCGAACGGGATCCCCAGCCGCTGTGAGCAGAAGCGATCCAGGAGCGTGTCGAACACCCCCGTTTTGCCCGCCTCTGAGCGGAAGCCGGGATTGTTTTTCGAGCTGAAGGCCGTGGCCGGCAAGACCTTGCTGCCGGATCCCGGATAGGCGTGGGTAAACACAGCAGGCCGAGCTGCCGTAAACAGGGCGGCCAAATCTCCTTCCAGCGCCTCGGCAGGGCGATGTTGGGTTTGGCTGAGCATGAGGTCGGCCAGAGCACCGCGAATCACGCTGCCGGGAATGTAATCCTGGGCCTCGCTGATGGAGCCGCCCGGCTTTTGCCGACCGATGGCCAAGGGAGACTGAGCCGTTAGGGTGAGTTGAATGGCTTCCATCAGCTCCCTCCCTGGGCTAAGAAAGCCCAATCGGCTGCGGTGGGCTGGAGAGCCTGCAGGGATCCAGGATCCCAGTGCAGCCAGCCCAAACCTGCGGATTTGCTGCCCCCCAGCGCGATCAGGTGGTGCAGGGCCGCCAACAGGAGAGTTTTGCCCCAGGAAGGGCAATCGGGCAAAAGCTGCAGGGATCCGGAAAAAGTCAGCTCAGCCGCGGGAGAGGTCTCAATGAGGTAGAGCCGCTGATCCTCGGCGGTGCGGCGGCGGCGGTTGAGGGTGACCCCAGGGCGAAGGGTTGGTTCCAGAGCTGCTGGCGGCACCTCGCAGACGAGATCCTCCACCCACAGGCGGGCAGGCAGGGCCGGATTGCCGAATATCTGGCAGACCAGACAATGGGATCCGGCGTAGCCCTCCACCTGGTATTCGGGGCGGTGGAAATTTCCTGCGCTGCCCTCCCGCTGCGGACACATGCGCTCTGGGTCGGGAGAGCGGCAAATGGCCCAGCCCAGGCCACGGGCCAGTTTCTCGCACTCGTGGCGCAGCCGCCCCTTCAGTTGGGAGCCGGGAATGATCAGCCTGCCAAAGGCATCTTTGAGCAGGGGCTTATCCGCCAGGGAGCCGCTGGAGCCGCCGGCTCCCACCGCCAGGGCAGAGGCGAGGGTGGCCCTCAAAGGGATAGAGGTGATCGTTCGCCCCGCTTGGGGCAGCTCTGCCAGTCTCACCATCACTCCACCTCCGCCAGAACGGGCCGACCCTCGGCCTGGGGCTGTTTTTGCACAAAGGCGTACAAATCCACCAGATCCCGCCAGATGGTTTCATAGGTTGGCGTTGACGAGGATACCTGTGGCTCAACATACATCCAGGGGGGAAGGTGGCCGTCGTTGGTTTTGGCCTTGCACCAGGTGCGCTCAAAAGCCTCCATCAGCGGCTGCCCCTTTTTGCCCAGGCGGCTGCGGAAATAGAGATAGTTGAGGGTGGCGGTGCGTTTGCCTTTTTCCAAGAAGCTGCGAATCTGATAAAGCTGGGAGCGAGGAAAATTGGCCTCCTGCAGGGCTTGTACCGTTCTCAGCAACCCGTGGATTTCCGGGACGGTATAGGGGCCGGCGTAGAGCTTGAGGGTGTGGCTGTTCTGGCGGATCTCCAGAGCTTCCCGACGAAAATCCTGGATGCTGGAGACAACCAGGGCGACCGACTTCAACGAGAGAAAGTCGATGGTGGCCACAGAGCAGTCCTTGTCTTTGGGCTTCAGCTTTTTCGCGTAGCTCTTGGCGGATTTCAACAGTTGTTCGGTGAGCTTTTCGGCGTAGTAAATGGGGGTGTCTTCCGAGGCGATCAGCACCCCCACCGAGGCGGAGAGCCGACAGAGCTTCCGATCTGCCGCCGGGTAGCGGTGAGGCACCTTGCCGGAAGATTGAGCTGCATAGGTTGCCGAGGTGTCCAGCAGGAGCTGCTCAAACTGCTCACAGAAGGTGGCGGCAATTTCCAGGGCTTTGTGGGCAGGCACCACCACCAACACATCGTCTCCGCCGATGGTCAGGATCTCGAAGGGGTGGATCCACTCGCCGTTGCGGTCTCTGCCGGTTTCCGGATCTGGGGATAGGCCGTGCAGCCGATGGGCCTGCAGGTGCTGGGCGAGGGCGTGGTAAACGGCTTTTTCCGTTGCCTCGGAAACATCCCGGCTAAATTGTCGGTAGGCTTCTGGGGTTTGGATCTGCTGCACATAGCCCCCCATGTCGTTGCCATCGGCGTAAAGGTAAGCCACAAAGCCCTGGCTGCCCAGGCTGGCGTTGGCCACTTCCCGTAGAGATTGGGCCTCGCCGATCCCCTGGACAGATCCCTGATGGGGCTGCAAATAGCGCTCCCGGTAGGGCTCGCCGGCGGGAGAGTTGAGAAAGCGGGCAAATCGCGTTACCCAGCTTTCCACAAAGCCGGGATCCCAGGTGGGGAACTTGCGGAACCACCCTTGCTTGCCTGTTTCAATGCGCTTGGCCTGGCGACCCACCAGGGCTTTGCGAGCGGTGGCTTCCGAGAGCCAGGGCTGATCGACCAGGTCGGCTTTGGCGATGGCAGGGCGACGGTCGGTGCTGTCGCGGCGCAGGTAGGGATGGGTTTCAAAAAAGGCGGGATGGGCGCGGCTGGGGCGACCGGGATCCGGATTGCCGTTGCGGCGGTGGTTGAAGCGGGCGGCCAGGTAACCCACCAACTCGTTGAAACTTTTGCGGTCTTGAAATCTGGCTTCGCTGCCATCCCCAAAATAGGCTCTCACCAGGGGATGGGTTTTGTGTTGCGCCAGCCAATCCAGCCAGGGGGTGCGTTCGATGGGATCCCGCAACAGGCCGTAGCGCAGTTCCAGCAGCCGAAAGGCGGATCCCACGGCGCAGGCGTTAGCGGTGAGGGTTTCTTCGGTGTAGCGCCGCTCGATGGCCTCACAGAGATCGTCCACATGGGCCGCCGGGCAAAAGGCCAGGAGATTGCCCCCGGTGGAGTAGATGATGAGCTCCGGGATCAGGGCTTGCGCCAAAGCCGGGTAGTGCTGCTGCAGCCAAGGCCGGATCTGCTCGGCCACATAGGCCCTCAGCTCTGCTTGAGACTCTTTCCCCAAACCTTCCCATCCCAGGTAGGTTTGCTCGGGATCCCCGAAAAAGGCGGGCAGATCCACCAGGTTAATGCGATCCAACAAAGCGGAGGCCCCGCGGATTTCCGACAGCTTGGCCGACTCGAAGACATAGCTCTTGATCTTGGTGGCCCCCCCGTAAACCAAGCCGATGCGGGTTGTCTGCTGCCACAGCTCCGGGTAGCGGGATTGCAGCTCCGCCGGGGTTCTGGGAAAGGTCTTCGCCGCCATGCTCTCCTGAAATTGGCGCACCTGAGCCAAAATGGGCCGTAGCTCTTCTGGGATCCCGGCCTCGTTGTCGGCGCGAACGGCGGCCCGCATCTGCTGCAAGGTCTCCAGGGCAAACTGGGGATCCCGCTGTTCTCCCCACGCCAGGCACCAGGCCAAGGCAACAGGAACGGGAGAGGGAGCAGAAGTAGGGGTCATGAGCAGCACCTGCGAAATGCGAAAAAGGAAGACAAGTCTTGGACAGGGCTTCCATCGGCTGCGACGGACAGATCCCTAAAGGCTGGGGGCAATTGGCCTCGATTTTTAATCCTTCGCGGAAGACCAAAGCCCTTCAAAAAAGGGTTTGCCGGTTGGGTGGGTAACCAATCGAATCAAGCCGAGAGATGCCATTGAGGTTACCGATTGTTTCAGCCATATCCGATAAACGCTCTCGCCTCATGGTTTTCAGTCCTCTAGCTTGCTAGCAGTATAGATCGAGTGCGATGGGTTGCAGACGATTTCAAGGCTTTCTTCAGATTGTGAGATTTTTTCTGCCTGTACAACGGGCAATTCGAGAGTAAACCCAATAAGAAGGGATCCCTTCTAAAATTTTCTCAATGGAAAGTTGGGTTTTGTGTTGATTGTTGCTGTGGACTGGGAATGGGCTGTGCCTATGCTGAGTTTCTCAGAGCCATCTGCTGATAGAGAAGCGAACGGCAAGTGGCCGACGGGATCCGAGTTGGTGGGGATCACCTTGGAAGTTCAGGCTCCTCGGTCTTACCTGCTGGATCCCCACTATGCCAAAGGGCTGCACGCCTGGTTCTTGAGCCAGGTGCAAGAGACAGACCCGCAGCTATCGGCCTATTTGCACGATGGAGAATCGGAGAAACCTTTTACCCTCTCCCGGCTGATGGGGCCGTTCCGCGAGCAGGGGGGGCGACCGCTGATCCCGCCTCATCTCCCCTTCCGCTGGTGGATCACCGGCCTCAACCCGCCGGTGGTGGAGTGGCTGCGAGGGTGGTGCCAACGGCTGCCCACCTGGCTGGAATTGCGGGGATCCCCGCTGCAGATCCTGGGATGGCAGATCTCGATCCCCCCGCGCACCTATCGTCAACTGTTGGAGCAGCCTCTTTCCCCCCGCTCCTGGAGCCTTTCCTTCGTCTCGCCCACCAGCTTTCGCCACCGGGGCCACCATCTGCCGCTGCCGATCCCTCGCAACCTGTTCCACAGCTATCTGCGCCGTTGGAACGATTTTTCCGGTCTGCCCATCGAGGCGGAGCCTTTTCTGGATTGGGTGGATGGGGAAGTGATCATCCAGCGGCACCGTCTGGAATCGGTGAAAACCACCGCAGGTCGCCAGGGATCCGTGACGGGATTCATCGGCTGTGTGCAGTTGGCTGTCTCCTCCCGTGCGCCTGAGCTGTTGCAGCAGCAGCTCCAAGCCCTGATCCACCTTGCCCCCTACTGCGGCACCGGCCACAAAACCCCCTTTGGGCTAGGGCAAACCCGCCTGGGTTGGTTGGCCGAAGAGCTACCCGCCTCCCCTGTCCCTTCCCGGGAAGAGCAGGTGGCCCAGCGGATCGAGGAGCTGAGCGCCCTCTTTCTCAGCCAGCGGCAACGACAAGGGGGATCCCGCGCCGAAAAAACTGCCCAACTGTGGGCGACGATCCTGGCCCGCCGCGAAGGTGGAGAGAGCTTACAACAGATCGCCGCTGATTTGGAGATGCCCTACGAGACGGTGAAGACCTATGCCAAGCTGGCCCGCCGCTCTCTCCAGTCTGGATCCCAGGACTACTCGTCGAGCAGTCTTCCCTAGATGACTTGAGGTACTTTGTTGAGCCTGATACATTCACGCTGAACTCTCCTGAACATGGTTCAGGAAAGAAGCGATCGCA
>NZ_JANSIH010000404.1:0-18280 GCF_047462075.1 Synechococcus sp. R55.2 | reverse complement strand
TAGTCATTTATCTCACCGTCAAGGTGAAACAAACGACCGGTTGCTTCCTGCTAAGGCCTCCGGCCCGCTACGCGAGCAGTTGAAATAGAGAGTAATAAGAACCACGACTGCTATCAGCCCCTCACCCCCCCTTGAACCTGTGCTGTGCCCACAACTCCGCGACCTATCCTCTCAAGAGGGCTGAAACTGCAAATCTTGGCCAATTACCCTTTAGCCCAGGTACTCTGCTTGTGGCCATTTCGATTCAAACTGGGACACTGCACCCATACCTAAAGCCTTGAATATAGGGAATCAGAAGGCTCTCCTCAGTAGCCCAAGCGTCTCACCCTAACTTGAAACGACTACTTGAAGCAGTTTTGTCAAGAACATTTCCTCTTACGTTGGCTAGGTATTGCAATTCAATCTCAATAAAGCTATGCTGTTACTCAGTTGAGTGGTGGAGTCATATCCATCAGTCTTCCTCTCTTGTCTTGGATGCGGCAGGGATCCTGTGCTGGCAGAGCTGGCCATCTGCGTCAGCAGGGATCCCTTTTTCTCCTCTCCAAGGCTAAGCAAGGTTCTGTACTAATGAGAGTCAGAATCAGTTGATAGAGAGATTTTTTGCTTGCTCATGTCAATCTGTGGAGGTGGCAGTGTAAAGGAGCAACAGCGGCTGAGGGTTATGGTTTTGGAAGGGGGCAATCTGGCTTCGGGAACCGGAAGACAAGACCGAATACAAAGATTGCTGCTCTAGTTTCCTTTGCAAACTTGTCAGAAGCTAAGGAAAAAGACCAACCTTTTGGGACAAACTGTCTGTCCTATGTCTTGTTTTGTCGTTCAAAAATTTATGTTGGGCTCAAGAGAAACTCTAGAAAAAAGTTGAATCAGGTGGAAGAATCAGTTAGAATCTAGCTGGCGTTAACGCTAACCGCGACGAAGAGACTGGAGGGAGGAAAGCCTAACAGCCTCTCTCCTTTTTTCTGTAGGGGTTACCCTCACTCTCAAACCCCATCTCATGAGAAGGGAGGAAGACCAAATACCCTATGACTTGAAATAGCAGCATTTTCATTAACTTTTGTTTTACTCTCTATGCCAAACTTGATACTAAGCTAAAGAGTTGCTCCTCGATCTTGTAACCATTGAGCAGCCAGCCTGTGTTGGCGTTTTTGTGCATAGGCTAAGGGGGTATGCCCATCTTCATTGCGAGGGTTTAGTTCGGCTCCATTTTCCAGCAAAAGCTCCAGGATTTCGATGTGTCCTTCCCAAGCAGCCCAGTGCATCGGTGTCGCCCCGAATCGGTTGCGCGCATTGGCATTGGCCCCGTACAAGAGCAGAAAGCGAGCGATGCCCAAATCCCCTCGGGTGGCGGCTTCATGCAGAGGGGTTCGGCCTGTTTCGTCAGTGGCATCCACCGGCGCTCCCTTGGATAGTAGGCGGGCCAGAATGCTTTTTCGACCGGTGGCTGTGGCCCAGTGGAGAACACGACCAGTGTTGGCTCCCTTCTGGATGAGCAGACCGATTACTTCTACCTGATCGGTTAAAGCAGCCCGCTGGAGAGGGGTATAGCCATGGTTATTTGGGAGATCGATATCGCTGCCTGCCCTCAAAAGACGCTCCACCAGCTTGACCTGACCGCTGTCGGCAGCCAAATGGAGAGGGGTAGCACCTGTGGGATCCAAGGCATTGGGAGAAGCGCCATGGGCCAAGAGCAAATCCAACAGTTCCAAATCGCCAAGGAGTGTCGCTTTATGAAGCAAAGTCATTCCCTGAGCATCGACAGCATTCACATCTTCCCCCCGCTGCAAATGGGCCAATAATTGTTTTAGATCTCGATTGGCAAGAGCTTGATGAAGCGCTTCACTCATAACAGATAGAAATAAAAAAGCCAAGTTGCAATGAAGTTGGGCAACAGGAAGGGATCCTCGATAGGCCGGAATGGAGGCTCCAAACAACTTGGGCAAAGTCTAACACTGGATCCCTGCTGCTGAGGGAAGCGGGAGAACCAAGCGCTTGGTGGGATCCCTTAGTCAAGCCGGGGCTACAGGGGTAGACTAGAGCTGGTTTTCGGTCAAGTCTTTTCCCGCTCCCTTGACTTCGCCACTGTTTATGGATTACTACGCGATCCTGAACCTATCTCCTGCAGCGGACATTGAAGAGATTAAACAGGCGTTTCGACGGTTGGCGCGGCAGTTTCACCCTGATGTGGCAGGGGAGGGATCCCGAGAGCGTTTCCAACAAATCCACCAAGCCTACCAAGTGCTGAGCGACCCTGAGCAGCGGCGGCGCTACGATGCACAACGTCAATCTGCACAACGTCAATCTCCACCCAGCTCTCCTGCTGCCGGCGAAAGGCGGGTGGTCATTCGCAGCATAGGCCCCTCATCGGCAGAGCAGCCCAATCCGGAAGGGCTCAAGGAGGGGATTGCCCGCGTCAAGGCAGCCTGGCGGGAGCGGAAGTTGCCCACGGCGGTGGCCCAGGCGGAGGCGCTGCTGAAACGGTTTCCCAACTCCAGCGAGGCCATCCACATCTTGGCGTTGGCCTACCAGCGCTTCGGCAACCATTTGATCTACGAGGGGCGCTATCAGCAGGCGGAAGCCTACTTGAGAAAAGCTTTGGCCACGGAGCCGCACAACCGAGAATTGGCCTTTGAAATCAAGCGAGATTTAGCCCGTCTGGGCATTCGGGAGGGATCCCGCTAACTTGCCTGCGTTGGGATCCCCAACGTCTGAGCTGCCCACTGCCGGAGTTGTTGGCGGTTGACTTTGCCCTGAGGGTTGCGCGGGATCCCCGTACACCACAGCCAGTGCTTGGGGTGCTTGAAGGGACTCAGTTGGCGGCTTAGGTGTTGCTTCAGGTGCATTTCCAGCTCTTTGGGGATCCCCGTTTTGGGGACGACCACCGCCACAACCCGCTGCCCCCATTCAGCATCCGGTAGGCCCAACACGCACACATCTTCCACCCAGCCGCTGGCTCGGATCTCCCCTTCCACTTCTGCAGCCATCACCTTTTCCCCGCCGGTTAGGATTAGGTCATCGGCTCGACCTAACCAATAGAGGGATCCCTGTCGGTCTAGATAGCCCAAATCGCCGGGGGTAAAGCCTTGCTGTTGCCCTTCGCGTAAGCGGTGCGTAGCACTTAGGTGCGGGTAGTAGCCCAGTGCCAGCGACTCTGCCTGAATGTGAATGTAGCCCACAGCATGGCTGGGCAGGGGATCCCCTTTTTCGCTGCGGATCTGGAGCGTGGCGTGGGGCAGAGGCCGACCCAGACTGTCGCTCCCTTGCCAAAAGGCTTCTGGCAGTAACGTACACACCTGGGAGGCGGTCTCGGTCATACCGTAGGTGAGGGCAAGGGGAAGGTGAAGTTGCCGGGCCTGTTGCCGCAAGCTGGGCCAGGTGGGGCCACCGCCGACCAAAATGGCCCGAAATTGGCGCAGGCTCTCCAAAACTCCCGGATGGGCGCTGAGCAACAGCCGTTGCAACTGAGTGGGCACCAGCGATAGAAAGCTCCCCGGCAAAGGGGGATCCCAAGCCTTGGCCTGCTGTTGCCGTTTCCAATCCCAGACAACCCACTGCCCACCGCTCAGCCAGGAGCGGACTGCCTGCATCAAGCCGCTGACGTGGTACAAGGGCAGAAGGCAATAGCTGTGTACAGGCCCGACGGCAAAGTGCTGTTGGTGGGCTTTGGCCGAGGCACTGAGGGTCAGCCAAGAGTGCAGGGCCCATTTCACTTGGCCGCCAGAGCCACCCGTGGGGATGCCGATCAACGGCCAATGGGAGCTGGGCACAGCTTCCCGCAAATCCCGCAGGCGCAGATTCAAGGGGGCGGGATCCCCTTCCAGTCGGCCCTGGCGCCAGCACCAGCCGGATCCCATATCCGCCAAAGCCTGTCCCCATTCCCGTTCTCCCCAGTGGGGATTACCCAGGAACAGCGGGATCCCCAAGCGTTGGCAGGTCAAAACTGCCGCCCACACCTGCACTGGATGCGAGTCCGCCACCAGCAGGGGAACGGCCTTGTCTGCCAAAGGGCGCAGTTGCTCTTCCAGTTTGGACAGGCACTCCTTCAAGTCTCCGCCATCCCCGGACAAGACAATTGACCTCATGGGCTATGGGTATGCCATCTCAACGGCTTCGCGGATCCCCTGCATTTTATTAGGGGATCCCCCCTCGATTTCCTTGGCAAGGAACGGTGAGGATAGGTTTGGGCTTGGCTTATCATGATCTAGGTTTGAACTGGGAGGTCTGTGTTGTGATCGAGCCGATTTTGTTGGGGATCGTGTTGGGAATGGTGGTGGTCACCTTGGCGGGCTTGTTCGTGGCAGCCTACAGGCAGTATCAACGCAGCAACAAGATCGGCCTGTAGGAGCAGCCTTTGGGGGGGTTGGAGAAAACCCATAGGGGAGAGAGAGATTGAGGTGGCATGGCGATGCACTGGCTGCGCACAGTTGCTGCTTTGCGGGAGCAGGTAGCCGATTGGCGGGGATCCACAGTTGGCTTGGTGCCCACGATGGGATCCCTGCATGAGGGCCATCTCAGCCTAATCCGCCGCTGCCGGCAAGAGTGTGACCACACGGTGGTCAGCATTTTCGTCAATCCGCTGCAATTTGGCCCCAACGAAGACTGGGATCGCTATCCCCGCGACGAAGAGGGGGACCGAGCTTTGTGCGAGGCAGCAGGTGTGGATGTGGTCTTTGCCCCTGACCCGCAAGAGATGGGAGCCGACCCCGCAACCGGAAGCGACCGCACCTGGGTCATGCCCCCCGAATCCCTTCTGCAGACCCTCTGCGCCCCCCACCGACCTGGCCACTTTCGCGGTGTAGCCACCATTGTGCTGCAACTGCTGAACCTGGTGCAGCCGCAGCGGGCCTACTTCGGCCAAAAAGACGCCCAGCAACTGGCGATCATTCAGCGTTTGGTTCGGGATCTGCAAATACCCACCACGATTGTTCCCTGCCCCACGGTGCGAGAAGCCGATGGCCTCGCCTGTAGCTCCCGCAACCGCTACCTTTCTGCTGCTGAACGACAGGTGGCTGCCGGGCTGTACCGGGCCTTGCGTCGAGGATATGACCATTGGCAGGCCGGGGATCCCTCAGCAGAAGGGATCCTTGCCGCCGCCCGTGCTGAGCTGGAGCATACCCCAGAGCTGCAACTGCAATACCTGGAATTGGTGGATCCCCAAACGCTACAGCCGCTGCCGCGGGTGGAAGACAAGGGCCTGCTGGCCATTGCTGCCTATGTGGGGCAGACTCGCCTGATCGACAACCTGCTCCTTTCCCCAGAGCAAGGGGATCCCTCGCCGGAGAGAGTCCAGCATGCGGCACCGCCCTCTTCCGGCACGACCTCTCCCCCGCGTCGCCCGCTGATTGCCATCGACGGCCCGGCTGGAGCCGGAAAATCCACCGTGGCGCGGGCAGTAGCCGCCCAGCTGCAGCTTTTGTACTTGGACACGGGGGCCATGTATCGAGCCATCACCTGGCTGGCACTGCAACGGGGGATCCCTTTGGACGATGCCGAGCAACTCACCCAACTGGCCGCCCAAACCCAGCTCACCCTGCAAAGTGGCACCTCTTCGACAGAGCCGACCCGCATCTGGGCCGATGGCGAAGAAATTACCCAGGCCATTCGCTCTCCGGAAGTGACCCGCTGGGTCTCTCACGTGGCGGCAGTGCCGGGAGTACGCCAGGAGCTGGTGAAGCGGCAACGCAGCATTGGCCGGGATGGCGGTGCTGTCTTGGAGGGGCGGGATATCGGCACCCACGTCTTTCCCGATGCAGAGTTGAAGGTCTTTTTGACTGCTTCTGTTGGGGAGCGGGCGCAGCGTCGGCAACACCAACTCCAAGCTCAAGGGCAAATGGTACCCCTTGAAGAATTGAAAGCGCAAATCGAGCAGCGGGATCGCCGCGACAGCGAACGGCTCATCTCTCCCTTGCGGCCTGCCCCCGATGCCATCTTGATCGACACAGATCACCTGAGCCAATCCGAGGTGCAAGACAAGATTGTCATGTTGTACCGGCAGCTTTTGGAGCGATCTGGCCCGGCCCGTTTAGATCAGTAGCTTTGACTCAATCAAGACTAAATCAACGGGACAAGTCAGATTTCCGCATGATTTTCAGGGAGCTGGCCGGTTTGAACAGCTTGATCCCTCTCTCATTTCTCATTGAAGATTTTCGTTGAAGATGCAGTTGATGAGGGGGCACGGATGCCGAGCTATGGGTTGAGTGATGAACTTTGGCAAAACCACCGAGGTGTTGAGGTGCCGGAGGGGATCCCGTTGATGATGGAAATAGGCCGACCCGCTTTTCTCTCGATGAGCCAATGCTACCTGTATCCCGTTCCGCCGTCGCGAACGGAGCGCTATGGTTAATGTCTTTCTCTTGGCCTTTCTGCTGCTTCTCTCAGGAGCTTGCTCTGGCGCCGAAACGGCCATCACGGCCATGGACAACCTGCGCTTGGAATCCCTAATCGAAGAGCAAGGGGATCCACAGGGCTTGTATCGACTGGCCCAACAACAGCGCTCGCGGCTGATCACCACCCTGTTGCTGGTGAACAACTTTGTCAACATCGGCATTGCCGCTTTGGCCACAACCCTCTCCATTGAACTGTTGGGAACCCAGATTGGAGCTTTGGCCGCCACCGTGCCCACCACAATTGTGGTGCTCCTCTTTGGAGAAGTAGCCCCAAAGTCTTTAGCGGTGAGCCATCCGCTAGGGGTGTTCCGCTGGGTGGTGCGGCCTGTTCATGTCCTATCGGTGCTGCTGCGCCCTTTTAGCGACGCTTTTGAGTGGGTTGTCAGCAGGCTCTTCAATCTATTGGAATTCTCCCCCCTGACGGCCACCGCTTCTCTCAAGGATTTGGAGCTGTTGATCGATGTGTTGGGGCAGCGGGGGCTGCTGGATTGGCAAAAACGGCGGCTGTTTCGTGGGGCCTTGGCTTTGGACTTGCTGCAGGCGCGGGACGTGGCCAAGCCCAGAGTTAAAATGGAGACCATCTCCCACGACAAAACACTGCAGGATGTGGTGAAGCTCTGTTTGGAAACGGGCTACTCGCGCATCCCCGTGCAGGGAGAATCCAAGGACGAGATCGTCGGCATTATCCACCTCAAGCAAGCCTTGCGCTATCTCGATCAAAAAGGCAATGCCGAAGTGACCCAGGCGATGGCACCGCCTTTTTTTGTGCCGGACACCAAGCGGGTCAGCTTGTTGCTCAAGGAAATGCTGCGCTCTCGCCAACACCTGGGGATTGTGGTGGATGAGTTCGGCGGCACCACCGGCCTGATCACGCTGGAGGACATTTTGGAGGAGCTGGTGGGCGATATTTACGACGAGAGCGATCTCTCCCCCCTGCTGCTGCGGCGGCAGCGGCGACCAGGTGGAGCTTCTACCTCCCCTGGCTGAGAACAGGAGCAAGGGGATCATCCCCTCTCTAAGTCCTAGCTGGCTCTGGAGGGATCCGTCTCCGCGGCTGTTGGGTTTTCGTGCGCGCCGGGAGTGAGCTCCCCAAAGCCGGCCTCGACGGGATAGCGGGCCACAAAAAAGATCCAGAAGCTGTGGATCCCTAGCCCCAAAGCCCACCAGCCCAACAGGGGCACCAGCCACGGCCAATCCGCGCGGTACAGTTGCTGAAAAAACACCAGCCCAGACCCGCTGCAGAGAAAAACGGCAATGTGGGCGGCATAGGTATAGCGATCATCCAGCTTGCGAAATTCGGGATCCCGACGGGTGGGCTTACGGGGCCAGCGAGGGGGCATGGCAAAACCATCCAGTTAAGACCTTCTCCAGTGTAGAACAGCCGTCGGCGGGGATCCCTGAGACTTGGGAGCGGCATTTCCGCTGCGGAACCCCAGTTTCAACGCCCGTTTGCCCAGCCAGTACACCAGCAAACCCATCAGCAGCACTGCCAGCCAAGGGGCCAGCACCGCCACCACCGCCAGCAGCAGAGAAGTGACGTTTTCGCCGGTGGCCAACAGCGGGTTGCCCAGCCCCCCTGTGTGGTGGTAGAGGTCACCAGTGTGGCACAAAAATGCGAAACTGAGGCCCAACCCCCAAAAAATGGCCGGTATGCCCTTCATATCCTCAGCGTTGATGGGAGTGCTCCCGCCAAGCGCAACTGGGGGGATCCGTCTCGGCTGGCTGAACCTCGAACTCCAGCGGTCCCTCTTCAGTGTACAGGTGCAGGTCGAACCAGAAGGTGGATCCCTGTTCCAGTTTGCTCTCCAGGCGGATGCAGGTGTGGTGCTTTTCCAGAATGTTGCGCACAATGGCTAAGCCCAAGCCCGTCCCCTCCAGGGTATGCACGCGGTTCTCCACCCGGAAAAAGCGGTCAAAAATCCGCTCTTGATCCTCTGGGGCAATGCCAATGCCCGTATCGGCCACTGCCACCCGCACCGCTTGCGGGGATCCATCCGCCTGAACCACCAGGTGGGCATGCACCGTCACCAGGCCCCCTGAGGGAGTGAACTTGAGGGCATTGCCCAGGAGATTGGTCATCACCTGCAAGAGCAGATCGTAGTTGCCCCACACCAAAGGCAGATCGGGATCAACGAATTTGCGCAACTGGATCCCTTTGTCGCGGGCCTGCAGGTGATGGGTGCGCAGCGTTTGCTCGATCACCGCCGAGATATCGACGCCCTCAAAGTGGTACTGCTTGCCCGATTCCAGACGAGACAAATCCAAAACATCGTTGACCAGGCGGGTGAGGCGGTCGGTTTCGCGGTTGGCAATTTCCAGATAATCCTGCCGCTCGGCGGGGGACATCTGCTCGCCGTACTCGTAGAGGGTCTCGATAAAAGACTTGATGCTGAAGAGGGGGGTGCGCAGCTCGTGGCTGATGTTGCTGATGAATTGGGCCTTGGCTTCGTTGAGCTCTGCCTCGCGGGTGATGTCCTGCACCGTCATCACGATCCCCTTGAGATTTTGCCGCCGCGGATCCGACACCGGCGAAAGCAGGATGCGGATAACACGCTTGGTGGGGCCGGTGAGGTTGACGCGAACTTCCTCTGCTTCTTGATCCCCGCGGGCAATGTGCATCAGGGGGCGGGCCAGTTGCTGCCGCAGATCCTCCGGCAACAGCTCCGGCAGGGGTTTGCCCAAAACGGGATCCCCTTCCCAGCCAAACATACGAGAGGCGGCAGGATTGAGCAGCAGCACCCGCAACTCGGCATCCAGCAAAATGGCGGCATCGACGATCGAGAAGACCAAGGTCTCCAACTTGGCTTTGGCGGCAGCCAGTTCTTCGATGTTCTGTTCTTCGTAGCTTTGCAGCCGCTCCGCCATCTCGTTAAAGCTGTCGATGAGCTGGGCCAGCTCGCCCCCGAAGGGCAGGTCGATGCGCTGCTTGAAGTTACCTTTGGTGATCTCCTGGACGCCCTTGACCAGTTCTTTGATGGGGTAGGTGATGGTGAGGGCATTGACCACCGATCCCAGGATGGCCAAGACCCACACCGCCAAAAACACCCCGATCGAGACCTCCCGCGCCAATTGTGTGGAGCGCACCAGGGCAGGATTGGGATTGATCCCCAGGCCGAGGGTGCCCAAAAAGCGGCCCTGATGATAGATGCCGACAAAAATATCCGTCACCCGCCCGGCAGGAGTGAGGTGGGTGCGCACCAGCGGTTGGCCCTCAGCAGGGGGGCGATTGTCCGGCAGTTGCATGCGACGGGTGAGGCTGAGGGAGGTTTTCACCTCTTGGTTGGAAAACGGGATCCCGTAGTAGATGTTTCCTTCGGGATCGGCATAGAGCAGATAGCGGATGCTGCTGGTGCTCTCAAAGTACTGGCGGGACAGTTGCGCCACTTCGCCAATGCGATCTTCCGCAATCAGGGGGGCGACATTGGCGGCCAAGAGCAGCCCCAGATCTCGGCCAAAGCGGGCCTCGTTGAAGCGGGCATCCTGCTGCACAGTGCTGACGGCCCAGAAGGTAAAACTGCTCACCACCAATGAGACCACCAGCGTTGCCACAAAGAGCAACTGAGTTTCCAACCGCAGTTTTTGCTTCCATCGCGCCCACCAGCGCCGCAGGGATCCCATAGAGATCCCGGTCGTTGTTGGCACTGACATGTCCACAGCGCCAGGCAATGGCTCGGCAGGAGAAGAAGCCAGCTCAGGAGATTGGACTTCGGCAATGGGCTCGGCTGGCTCGACAGTGCTGACAGGAGGCATGAACCCAACGTGAACAGATAGCGTGAACGGATATAGGGCGGTGATTCGCCACCATTCTGACATGGGCAGGCGATCCCTTTGTCTCAGCCAAGGCCGGGTGAGAACCGGTATGGGATCCCGGCTTCGCAACGCAACCTGCTCCAGCCGACCTGCAGGGGAATGGTTGCCAATACCGATAAAGGTATCCCCAAGCAAAGCTTGTCAGCGCCCCTAAAGTTGATAGACTAGAAAATCGTGCTTCACCAGGTCAGAGTGACCGGAAAAATCGTGACCAACAGCCCCGTCAGCCAATTTATCCAACATCATTTTCGCCACTTCAACGCAGCCGCGCTGCTGGATGCAGCCAAAGGTTATTGTGCTCACCTGGAAAAGGGCGGCAAGATGATGGTGACCTTGGCCGGTGCCATGAGCACAGCGGAGCTGGGCCTTTCCCTAGCGGAAATGATCCGGCAGAACAAGGTGCACGCCATCTCCTGCACCGGCGCCAACCTGGAAGAGGACATCTTCAACCTCATCGCCCATGAGTTCTACGAGCGAGTGCCCCACTACCGCGATCTTAGCCCGCAGCAGGAGCAGGAGCTGCTGGAGCGGCACCTGAACCGGGTAACCGATACCTGCATTCCCGAAGAGGAGGCGATGCGGCGCTTGGAAAAAGCCCTTTTGGAAGAGTGGATCGGCGCCGATCAGGCGGGCGAGCGCTATTTTCCCCATGAGTTTCTCTACCGGATTCTGCGCAGTGGCCGGCTGGAGCCCTACTACCAGATCAATCCGCGGGACTCTTGGGTTTACGCGGCTATGGAGGCCAACTTGCCCATCTATGTGCCGGGATGGGAAGACTCCACCACCGGCAACATGTATGCCGCCCACTGCATCACGGGTGAGATCCGCAATGTACACACCGTCCGCACAGGGATCGAGTACATGATCCACCTGGCGGATTGGTACCTGCGCACCTCGGCGGAATCCTCCATCGGCTTCTTTCAAATTGGCGGCGGCATAGCCGGGGATTTCCCCATCTGTGTGGTACCCATGCTCCATCAAGACCTGGGCCGCCAGGGCGTGCCCATGTGGGGCTATTTCTGCCAGATCAGCGACTCCACCACCAGCTACGGTTCCTACTCGGGGGCAGTGCCCAATGAGAAGATCACCTGGGGCAAATTGGGGATCGACACCCCCAAATTTGTCATCGAGTCGGATGCCACCATTGTGGCACCTTTGATCTTTGCCTGGGTGCTGGGGTGGTGAGAGAAGCGGAATCAATCCATATGCCCGTCGGTTGAGGCGGAGCGGGGCCAGCGGGACAAAAGGATCGCAGCTTCCCAGCGGCGCAGATCCTGGGCGATGCGCAGGGGCGTGAGGCCGTAGCCATCCGGCTCGTCGATCTCGGAGCCATGTTCCAGCAGCAGCCGAACGACCTCTGGGTTGCCGGACCAAGCGGCAAAATGTAGGGGAAGGCCACCGGCACCAAAGCGAGCGTTCACCTCCGCCCCTCCCTGGAGCAGGGCTTTCGTAACCTCAGGGTTGCCCAGGCGAGCGGCTTGGTGTAAGGGGCTGGCTCCCCCATAGTCCGGTCGATTGGGATCCGCCCCAGAATAGAGCAAAAGGCGGGCCTTGAGACCGCTCTCCACAAAAAACAGGGCCGTTTTGCCCCGCCCATCGACGGCGTTGGCGTCTTTCCCCAGCCAGAGGGCCAGTTGCAGCCGCAGCGGGTTGGCTTGGGCCAGAGCTTGTGGATCCTCCGGCAAGGTGTGGCCGTAGAGGCCCAACCCTCCCATCACCACCAGGGATCCCAGGCCAAGGACGACTCTCCAGAGCTTGCGCCCCATAGTTGCTATTCCTCAAACGCAAGAATGACCATCCCCCGCGAGGGCAGAGCCTGGGCCGAGAGAATGAGAGGATTGCTGGCAGCAGGTTGAACGGCTGCGGCAGGGAATAAGCTCAAAAACGCCTGTAAAGGCACCAGATCGCATTGGGAGTCGGCGGCGGCGACGGTGCGATACATCGTTGGGATGACCAACTTCGGCTGCAGCGCTTCAATGGCCGCCTTGGCCCCAGCAGGATCGTAATTTTTCGGCCCACCCCCCACCGGCACCAGCAACAGGTCGGGGCGAGAGAGCAGGATGGACTGTTCTCGCGTGATGGGCAAGGCAGCTCCCCCCAAATGCACGATGTCGATCCCGGCCATGCGCCAGCGCCAACCCACATTCACGCCAAAGCGAGGGCCACGGGGCATGCGTACTCCTTGCACCCGGATCCCGTCAATCAGATAGTCTCCCGGCTGAAACAGCACCTTGGGGTTGCCGGGCACCACATCCAAAGCGCCCTCATCCAACAAGCGGCTGCTGAGCAACACCAGATCGGCAGCAACTCGTGGGGCAGGATAGCCAGCCGTACAGCCCGCCGGACGAAACGGGTTGACCAGAAACCGTTGGCCTTCCCCCTCGAACAAAACACAACTGTGGTGCAGCCAAGTCAGTTGCAGCCCCTCCAAGCTCGAGCCGGGGGTGAACTCTATAGACCCTGGGGTTGTTGGCGTTTCCGAACCTTGTGCCGGCGCTGTCTGAGCGCCCGCTTTGCGCCCTCTGGCCAGGTTCACGGCCATCGATCCCAGCAGCCCAGCGCTGGCTTGCAGAAGCTGGCGACGCTTCATGGAGTGGGGATCCCTGATGTAACAACGGCAACGGTTTCCTGAGGTTTCTGCGAAACATTGGGCTGAGCAGCAGTTGAGGCTTTGGCGCTGCGCAGGAAGTTGCTCAACAAGCGCTTGCCCTCGGCGGTCAAGATGCTCTCCGGGTGGAACTGCACGCCCTGAACATGGGGATAGCGGCGGTGGCGTACCCCCATGATGATCCCATCGCTGGTTTGGGCCGTCACCTCCAGCTCGTCAGGACACGTAGAAGGCTCGATCACCAAGCTGTGGTAGCGGGTGGCCGTGAAAGGCTGGCTCAACCCCTCAAACACTCCCACCCCTCGATGGTAAATGAGCGAGGTTTTGCCATGCATCAGCTCAGGTGCGCGCACGATCTGACCACCGTAGACCTGCCCAATGCACTGGTGCCCCAGACAAACGCCCAGGATCGGCAGCTCTGGCCCCAGCTCCCGAATCAACTCCAGGGAGATCCCGGCATCTTCTGGCCGCCCTGGCCCAGGAGAGATGACCACCGCTTGCGGCTGCATGCGGCGCAGGTCGTCAACGGAGAGCTGGTCATTGCGAAAAACCTGTAGCTGGGCTCCCAACTCCCCCAGATACTGCACCAGGTTGTAGGTGAAGCTGTCGTAGTTGTCGATGACGACCAGCACTTCAACATCCGGCAACGGCACCCCATTTTATCACTTCCACTGGACTGAAGGAGATTGGGTCACGGGGACAGGCTAGAGTGAAGGAGCCAGACTCCTGTGCTTTTGAGATGGATTTATGTCGGCCCTACCCATTCCCCTGCTGGGGCAATCCTTGTCTGCTCTGAAAGACTGGGCGGTTGCCCAAGGACAGCCGGCCTATCGCGGGCAACAACTGCATGCTTGGATCTACCAAAAAGGGATCCGCTCCCTGGAACAGGTGACGGTGTTTCCTAGGGCTTGGCGAGAGGCGGTGCAAAGCTACCCAGTGGGACGCTCGCGCATTGTGCAGCGGACAGAGGCCCGCGATGGTACTGTGAAGTTTCTGCTGGGGTTGGCGGATGGGCAGTTGATCGAAACGGTAGGGATCCCAACGGCCAAGCGTCTGACGGTCTGCGTCTCTTCTCAGGTGGGCTGCCCGATGGCCTGCGATTTCTGTGCCACCGGCAAGATGGGCTACCGGCGCAACCTAGAGCTGCACGAGATTCTGGATCAGGTGTTGACGGTGCAGGAAGATTTTGGCCGTCGCGTCAGCCATGTGGTCTTTATGGGCATGGGGGAACCCCTGCTCAACCGCGATACGGTGGTACAAGCCATCCGCAGCCTGAATCAAGATATCGGCATCGGCCAACGGCATATCACCCTCTCGACGGTGGGGGTACCCCGGCAAATTGCCTGGCTGGCGCAGCAGGATCTGCAAGTTACCCTGGCCGTCAGCTTGCATGCCCCCAATCAAGACCTGCGGCAACGGTTGATCCCTTCGGCAGCCCACTACCCTCTGGACACTCTGATCCAGGATTGCCGCGACTACATGCTGCGCACCGGGCGGCGAGTCAGTTTTGAATATACCCTGCTATCGGGGGTCAACGACCTGCCCATTCATGCCCGCCAACTGGCGCAATTGCTGCAGCAGGCCAGCCGGTCAGGGGTGCAACTGCACGTGAACCTGATCCCTTACAACCCTATCTCTGGAGCCGACTATCAACGCCCCCACCCGGCACGAGTCAAAGCGTTCGTCCGCCAGCTTGAGCAACACCAGGTGCGGGCCACCGTGCGCCAAACCCGTGGTTTGGATGGCAATGCCGCATGTGGTCAACTGCAGGGATCCTTCCTGCGCTCTTTGCCAGGGCGCAACGCTTTTGCGAGTACATCAGCTCAGTCCGCAGGCGCGTCGTAACCAGGCGGCATCCTGTTCTGGCAAGGTGGCGTGGTGCATGGCGTAAACCTGCCGGTGATACTCGTCCAGCCAGGCTCGCTGCACCTCGTTTAACAGTTCCCAATCGATCAAGCGCCCATCGAAAGGGATCCAAGTCAGGGAGCGAAAGCCCATCCAGCCCTCCGGCTCGGGAATGGCAATCACCTCGTAGAGATTCTCCAGGCGGATCCCACCCCATCCCGGCTGGTAGTAGCCCGGCTCAATGCTGTTGATCATGCCCACTTTGAGAGGGGTGCTGGCGCGGCGGTGGATCCCGTTGGGCCCCTCGTGGACATTCAAAAAGGCGCCGACACCGTGGCCGGTGCCATGGCCATAGTCCAGCCCGGCCTGCCAAAGGGTGGAGCGGGCGATCCCATCCAACGAGACTCCATAGGTGTCGGGGGGGAAGATCTGGCGGGCGCATTGAATGTGGGCCTTGAGCACCTCGGTATAGCGCCGCTTGAACAAGGGATCCGCGGGTTGCGGGCCAATCCAAACGGTGCGGGTATCGTCGGTGGTGCCCCCCAAGTAGTGGGATCCGGAGTCCAACAAAAACAGTTCGCCCGGCTGCAGCAGCTTCTGGGGATCCGGAGTGCCGTAGTGGATGATGGAGCTGTTGGCTCCTGCCCCGGCAATGGTATTGAAGCTCAGACCCACCCACTCCCCTTCCTCCCGGTAGTGGGCCTCCATGATCGCGGCCACATCGGCTTCGCTGATGGGGATCCCCTGTTGGATTTGCCGGTCGATCCAGGCCAGGGTGCGAATCTTGGCCCGGCTGGCTTTGCGGTTGGCCAGGCGCATCTGTTCCAGCTCGGTGGGGTTTTTCACGGCCTTGAGGGCTTCTACTGGGTGCTCCAGCTCGCGGCAGCTCGCATCCTGCAGCAGCTCTTGAGTGCCCTGGGTGGTCTGCTTGGGATCCAAGCCCACCGGCGCGTAGCTCTTGGCCCATTGGGGCAGTTGTTGGCTGTAGGTCTCGTAGGGCCAGAGTTCCACCCCGGCTTCTGCCAGAAATTGCCGAGATGGGGGACTGAGCCGCTCCAGATCTGTGAATAGAGCCGCTCTATCTAGGCTGACCAAAGCATAGGCCCAAAACACTGGGTTGTAGGGGATGTCGGATCCCCGCAGGTTAAACAGCCAGGCCACCTGATCCAATTTGGTCAGGGGCAACAGTCCCACCCGCTTGCGGCGCATCTCCTGCCGGACTTGGGCCAGCTTTTCTGCAGGGGTGGCCCCGCTTAGGTGGGTGGGTACCGAGTCAATGGGCCGGTCAAAGGGAGCGACAGGAGCGGATCCCTGAGCCAGCTTATCCACCAAGTTTTCCATGACCGGGATCAAGAGCACCCCTCCCGCTTGGGCATGGGCCTGCAACTGGCGATAGGTGGCCACCGCCACCGTAAAGGGATCCACCCCCAGGCGAAAGCCGGATCCCAGCTCTTCCACAATCTCCATCAGGCTGGGCTGATTCGGCAGACCTCCTTTGATCACTGTCAATAGATTGGGATCCACCTCCCGCTCCGCCTGTTCGTGATAGCGGGGATCTACCCACAGCCAAGCCCTGTCCCGGGTGATCAAGGCATCCCCCACCGAGCCGGTAAAGCCTGTGATCCACTGACGCCGCTTGCGATGTTCCGGCAAATACTCATTGAGATGCTCATCGGCAGAGGGAACCCAAAAGCCATCCAGATCTTGTTCTCGCAGAAGCTGGCGCAACTGCTGCAAACGGGCAGCAACATCCAGGCGGGGTAAGGTTTGGAGCATGGCAGGAGTAGGGCAAAGCTGTTGTCATTCTAGACAAGGTTAGAAGTTTTCCCTTGCCCCTAGCCCTTGTCCCAAGGGGAGAGGGAAGCTTCCAATGCTGCAATCAGAACAAGAGCGCCCCTGGGTTTAGCGCTCCTCAGGAAAGCCCGCTTCTCGCCAAGCCCGCATGCCCCCATCCATCGAGATCACCCGACGATAGCCCATTTTCTGTAGATTATCGGCTGCCAACGCCGAACGAAACCCGCCGCCGCAGTACAGGACGATCTCCGCTTCTTTGTCGGGGATCACCCTCTCGATGTCCCGCTCAATGATCCCTTTGCTCAAGTGGATGGCTCCGGCAGCGTGGCCGGCTTGCCACTCCGACTCTTCCCGCACATCCACAAAATAGAAGGGATCCCCTTGCAGTTGTTTTTGCCTGACCTGCTCGACTGTCAGTTCTTGGATGCGGCTTTTGGCCTCGTTGACCAGGGCCAAGAAAGCTGGAGAGTGCTGGGGAGCCATGGAGAACAGGCGCTATGAGCCAAAGCTTATTCCAATCGATCTTATCTGGTCTGGACTTTGGGATCCCAACTGCCCTAAGGCTAGACTGGGATCCAGATTTGCCGGCTGGAGGCCCATGGCTTGAAATCCCGATCTAACTTTCCGCAACTGCTTTGGCCCCTTGCTCTGGCCGTGAGCTGGAGCATCCCCCTTGGATTGACAGCCGGTCACGTCAGCCGGACGGAGTCCTCGGCTTGGGCCCAAGCTGCCCCGATGCCCCTAGAAAGTGGGATCCAGCGGCAAGTTTCCAGCCCACCGCCAGCCGCCCTGGTGGAGTGGCTAAGCCAGCAGGTGGCCGCCGCCAACCGGCGGGATTTGCCAGGGGTGATGGCCGGCTACAGCCCCGACTTCCGCCACCGAGATGGGCTGGACCGGGAAGAGGTGGAAGGTGCCATCCGCAAGCTGTGGAGCTCTCATCCCAAGCTCACCTATTCGGCCCAGATCCTCTCCTGGCGGCAGGTGGGCCCTGAGATTGTTGCGGATATTCTCAGCCAAGTAGAGGGATCCCAATCCTCGGTGCGGGGGGACTTTCAGGTAGAAGCCTCTGCCCTGGTGCGCAATCGCTATCGCCCGGATCCAGCCAATCCCGGACAACTGCTGTTGATTGACCAAGAAGTGCTGCGGGAGGCCAGCACCCTCACCTCTGGATCTGCCCCTCCCACCGTCACCTTGAACCTGCCGGAGGTGGTCAAACCGGGATCCACCTATTCGCTGCAGGCGATTGTGGCAGAGCCTCTCACCCACTCTTTGCTGTTGGGCGCCGTTGCCGAACAACCCGTTGCCGGGGCGGGCTACCCAGAGGTGACCTCGTTTGCTCTCGAACCTCTACAGGCCGGAGGGATCTTCCTACAGGCAGATGCTCCGCAAGAACCCCGTTCTGAGTGGATTTCTGTGATGTTGGTTAACCAAACCGGCATCACGCTGGAGAGTCGGCGTCTTATCGTCAGCGATCGCTTGGCTCTGGAGGGATCCCTGGCCATCCCCACCGTCCCTTAGGAAATCTTCAGGATGATGAGGAATGGCTCTGGGGTAATCTGGACAGGCAGTTGAGCTTGTTAAGATGGAGAACTATGCACCCCTCAGCTTGTTTGCTTTCTGGTGCTGGCCCTATTTTTGAGCGGTTGCGATAGCGGCGACTCCCTTGGTGCTCCGGTGGTGGATCGCCCCACTCCTGCCAGCAATTGACCGAACAATCCCGAGGGGTCTCGAAAGGTTGGGTCGAGGTGTCTTGAAAGGACCCAACCTCAAGAAACACTGGCATCTTCAGCTAGAAATCGCAGGAGCCCCGCACTGTACCCGTAGGGTCGGTGTCGGGAGG
>NZ_JANSIH010000403.1:0-2790 GCF_047462075.1 Synechococcus sp. R55.2 | reverse complement strand
CTTTGGGAGAAGGGGCGCTTGGGAAAATGGGCTCAAAAGTCCGGCTGAGGTGGCGTTGTGCCGGTGAGTTCCAGATACTTTTGCTTCACCGCCTGAATATCCTGCCACATCAACCACTTGGGGCTGCCAGGGGTGCGGTCTGGGTTGCGCAGCAGATAGGCCGGGTGAAAAATGGGCATACACCAGCGTCCCTGCCACTGGATCCATTCCCCGCGGATCTTGGTGATCCCTCGCTTCTCGCCCAAAAGGGAGCGCACCGAGGTGGCCCCCGTGAGCAGAATAATCCAGGGATCCACCAGGCGAATCTGCTCCAACAGATAGGGACGGCAGGCGTCCATCTCCTCCTGGGTGGGCACGCGGTTGTTAGGGGGGCGGCACTTGACCACATTACAGATGTAGGTGTCCTGCTCGGGATCCAGCCCCACCGAAGCCAGGATTTTATCCAGCAATTGTCCCGACTTGCCCACAAAAGGCAGCCCCTGCAGGTCTTCGCTTTCCCCTGGCCCCTCTCCGATGATTAAAATCCTTGCCTTGGGGTTGCCCCGATGCACCACCACATGGGTACGGCTGGCTGCCAAGTCGCAGCGCTGGCATACCAAACAATGCTGCTTCAGTTGCTCCAAATCCCTGTAAGTGCCGGGGGGGATGGACACCTGGGCCGACAGGGGGATCTGATCCCACTGGGGGAGTGTCTCCTCCGCCGGGGCTGGCGGCTCGATGGGATCGTCAAACAGGCTGGGCTGAAGCTCCGGCGGTTTTTTCTTGGCAGCCATTGCAAGTCGAGGTTTCCTTGTGCAGCGATCTTCGATTGCTCCCCCGCCCTTGTCAAGCTCAAGGCCAACCTGCCGGCAGGGGAGAACCTTTACTCCTTGTTAAACTGAGAAAACGAAAACTTGCGCCGGCCTTAGCTCGTCTCTACTCCCTGAGCCTGCCATGCTGCTTTTGTCCAAAGAACTGCCCAACCTGAACTACCGTCATACTCTACAGCGCTTCGACGAGGATTGGCGGGATCCCCTCTCTGCCCTGTTGGGCTGGGGGCGCGCTGCCGGTGCCGATTTGGTGGAGATTTTTCTAGAACGGGGCAATTCCATCAGTTGCCTGGCCGAAGATGACGCCATCACCAGCATCACCCCACGGCTCTCCACCGGGGCCGGCGTGCGGGTGTTTCGCGGCTTGGCCGACTGCTACGTCAGCACCAACGATCTGTCCTTTGCCGGTCTCAAGGCTGCTCTGGAGAAGGGCCTTTCGCTGATGGGCTTCACCCCTCCTGGCCCCACAGCGCTGGTTTCTGCCATCAACCTGGAGATGCTGCAGGACTACGGCGAGCGTCGCCGCAAAGATGGCTGGTTGAAGGAATGTAGCCCCATTGCGGAGATGGGGGAGATCCTGCTCAAAGCCAACGAGCAACTGGGTCGCCAAGCCCGCCATGTGCAGTCCCGCCGCACCACCTATTTCCGCGATTGGCAAGAGATTCTGGTGGCCTGCAGCGATGGCACCTTTGTGCGGGATGTGCGCCTCACCCAATCCGTGAGCTCTACGCTGCTCTGTGCCGATGGATCCCATCGCGCCTCTGTCAGTCAACGCTCCGGCGGTACGGGGGATCCCAACTTTTTGCGCCGTTGGGATCTGGAGGCCCATAGCCGGGAACTGGCAGAAGCCGCCGGCCAGATGCTCTATGCCGACTACGTGGAATCCGGCACCTACCCGATTGTGATGTCCAACGCTTTTGGCGGCGTCATTTTCCACGAAGCCTGCGGGCATCTGTTGGAAACCACCCAGATTGAGCGCAAAACCACTCCCTTTGCCGACAAAAAAGGCCAGAAAATTGCCCACAAAAACCTCACCGCCTGGGACGAAGGTCTCTCTGAAGGGGCCTTTGGCAGCCTGGATGTGGACGACGAGGGCATGCCGGTCCAGCGCACTCTGCTGATCGAGAAGGGCATTTTGAAAAACTTCTTGGCGGATCGGGCTGGCTCAATGCGCACCGGCCACCCTCGCACCGGCAGCGGTCGCCGCCAAAACTACACCTTTGCCCCCGCCAGCCGTATGCGCAATACCTACATTGCCCCCGGAGATGCAGAATTGGACGATCTTTTTGCTTCTATCGACAAAGGCATCTATTGCAAGCGCATGGGGGGAGGGAGCGTCGGCCCCACTGGGCAATTTAACTTTGCCGTCGAAGAAGCTTATCTTATCCAAAACGGCAAAATTACCAAGCCCCTCAAGGGAGCCACCCTGATCGGAGAAGCCAAAGACATCTTGACCAAAATCTCCATGTGTTCCAAAGACCTCAGCTTGGCAGCCGGGTTCTGTGGCTCCGTCAGCGGCAGCATTTATGTGACGGTGGGGCAGCCCCACATCAAGGTGGATTCCATTACCGTTGGCGGTCGCTAATTCCAGGGATCCACCTCGACATGGCCTATGACAACGTCTGCAAATATCTGGCCGAGCGTTTCCCAGAGCAGTTTGCCCGCTGGCTCATGGGAGAAGTGGCTCGGCTCCGACTCTATCGGAGGTATCCTCACCTATCGGTGCAGCAGGTGGTCATTGACTTGCGCAAAACGGGGTCGGAGCGAGTTTTCCAGACCTCTTTTCGTCTAGAGAGGCTGAGCCATGAGTTTGATGTTGTCCGCCTGTGGGAATGTGATTTGAGGGCCGGAGCGGATCGGCAAGCCCTGCTACCGTTTCGGGTTCTAAGCCAGGTGGAAGATCCAGCAGAAACCTTGCGAGAGGTGGTCAGCTAGAAATCGCAGGAGCCCCGCACTGTACCCGTAGGGTCAGTGCCGGGAG
>NZ_JANSIH010000402.1:0-18642 GCF_047462075.1 Synechococcus sp. R55.2 | reverse complement strand
AGGGTTATAATGGGGGGGAGTCGCTTCCCTTCGGGGAAGTGGAATTAATGGAAACGCTGTAATTAAATTTCAACCCATGAAGTTTTTTGAAAAATACCTTACCGTTTGGGTCTCGCTATGCATTGCTGCAGGCATTGGTCTTGGGAAAATACTGGGGAATTCTGTTTCGGTGCTTGAAAGCTGGCAGATATATACCATCAACATTCCGGTAGCGGTGTTGGTTTGGATGATGATCTACCCGATGATGGTACAGATTGATTTTTCATCGATAGGCGGTGTTTCAAAAAATTGGAAAGGGCTGGCGCTGACAGTTACTGTAAACTGGCTGATCAAACCTTTCACCATGGCATTGTTTGGATGGATTTTCTTTAAAAATCTGTATGCTACCTGGATCACTCCGGAAGATGCAGACCAGTACCTGGCAGGCGCCATTCTGCTGGGTGCCGCACCCTGCACAGCCATGGTGTTTGTGTGGAGTTATTTGGTAAAAGGCGATGCCAATTATACGTTAATACAAGTTTCAGTCAACGATCTTATTCTGCCGGTTGCATTTGTACCCATTGTAAAATGGCTGCTGGGAGTAACCAACGTACAGATACCGTATGAAGTACTGATTACTTCGGTGGTTGTTTTTGTTGTTATACCGCTAACTACGGGCTATCTGACCAATCGGATATTGCTTCAACGAAAAGGAAAGGATTGGTTTGAACAAAAATTTCTTCCGGCACTTCGTCCTGTTTCCATACTAGCATTGCTTTCAACCCTGGTTTTACTCTTTGCCTTTCAGGGCGAACACATACTGGATCATCCATACACCATTTTGTTGATAGCCATACCACTGACCATTCAAACCTACTTCATATTTTTTATAACCTGGCTGGGTGGAAAATTGCTCCGTTTATCACATCCGGTTTGTGCACCGGCTGCGATGATTGGTGCCAGTAATTTTTTTGAACTCGCAGTTGCCGTGGCCATATCACTTTTTGGTCTTAATTCAGGTGCGTCGTTAGCCACAGTGGTTGGTGTACTCATAGAAGTACCCATTATGTTATCGTTGGTAGCCATCGCTAACAGTTGGAGGTATTAAATTAAAAAATTCATAGCATGAAAAAAATCTTGGTTTTATGCACAGGTAATAGCTGCCGTAGTCAAATGGTACATGGTTATTTAGAAAATCTGTTACAAGGTAAAGCTCATATTTACAGTGCCGGTATTGAGATGCATGGCGTAAATCCGAGAGCCATACAAATCATGAAGGAAGATGGAATTGATATCAGTCATCATACCAGCAACCATGTAAATGAATACTTAAACATACCCTTTGATTACATCATCACGGTATGTGATCATGCCAGAGAAAACTGTCCGTACATACCAGGTAATTCCATTCGCATACATCATAGTTTTTCTGATCCTGCCAAAGCAACCGGAAGTGAAGAAGAAATTATGCATGCATTTCGTATGGTTCGAAATGAGATACGCACATTCTGCGAAGAATTTTCAAAGACTATCATTGCTTAATCCTAGTAAGAAAACACAAACAAAAAAGCCCCGTAACCGGGGCTTTCTGATTTATTTTACAACCATGATGCGTTGTGTTATCGCTTGTTTTCCGTCAGATATTCTAAGAAGATAAATTCCAGAAGACAATCCGTCTGTGATCAAAGTTATTTGCTGCTGAGATGGAGCAATGGTAAATTGCTGCAACACCTGACCCAGTGTTGTCATCAGTTCTCCTTTCAACGGTTCGGCAGAAGCCAATTGCAGAGCAATGGTAATCATATCAGTAGCCGGATTGGGATACACCAAAAAGTTGGAGGTATTCATCACTTCATCCAGCGAAGAACAGTTAAGTACTGTAACCGATGCAGTGGCAGTTGCTGTACATCCGTTAGTAGCTGTGGCTGTAACGGTATAGGTAGTAGTGGATGCAGGGCTTACATTGATGGAAGCAGTATTAGCACCTGTATTCCAAGTAAAACTATTACCACCAGAAGCAGTAAGATTTACAGAGCTTCCCTGACAAATAGTACCGCCACCACTTATAGTAGGTGTGGGCAAAGGGTTCACCACAATACTGGCTGTTGCCGTGTTTGTTCCGTTTAAATTGCTAGCTGTTAATGTTACAGTATATGTCCCCGCTGAATTAAATGTTACAGTAGGACTGGCAGCCGTACTTGTTGAAGGAGTTCCGCCGGGGAAGGACCAGCTATAGGAAGTAGCATTGGTAGATGTATTGGTAAATGTAATACTTTGCCCTGCACAGATGTTAGTTGATGAAACATTAAAAGAAGCGCTTGGTGGTGTATTGGTTGCAGCACTAATGTTTATATCATCCAGATAAGTAACATTTCCCCATCCACTTCGCAATTGGAATCTGATTCTGGCGGCGGTTTGAGAAGCATACGGGCTTAAATCTATTGTCTTGGTTGCCCATTGTGATGGGGTAGGTACAAATGCAGTGGTCATATCAGGTGCTGTAGCCAATGGACTCGGGCCTGTATTATTACCATAAGATGCTAATCGTATCCAAGTATTGCCACAATCAGTGGTGATACTTACTATTAATGAATCAGTCGCTTCCCTTCGGGGAAGTGGAATTAATGGAAACGCTAAAGCCGAATTCACTTTACGAAGATCGCTTAGGGTCGCTTCCCTTCGGGGAAGTGGAATTAATGGAAACCAGAGTAAGTACAGGTGTATGTCTAGGGCATGTCTAGGTCGCTTCCCTTCGGGGAAGTGGAATTAATGGAAAAATTAATGGAAACAAACCAAGTGATCCCCTTTCACTTCCAGCCAGTGCCCACCTGGATAATCGGGGCTACGGCTGCCTCGGTCTGCTTTTAAGAGCTGGATCCCGGCTTCTACCTGTTCAAAGGTGGGGTGGTGGGGCAACACCAGGGACAAAAACTGGAACATTACCTGCCGCTGCAGAGCCAAGGGGGCAGCCCGCAAGGGATCCCGTCGCAGCCCTGGCAAAGCGGGCTCATACACCTGCTGCCATAGCTGAGCTGCTTGGGCTACCACCAGCTCATGTTCTGCTTGGAGCAGCGTGGCAGCCCGATTCAGGGCCGCTTCCAGTTGCGGATTAAAGTGCTGCTTCAAGTAGGGCATCACCTCCAGGCGGAGACGGTTGCGGCAATGGGCCAGATCTTGGTTGCTGCGATCCGGCCAGACCGGCAATTGGTGCTGCTGGCAAAATTGTTCGGTTTCCCAACGGTATAGACCCAGCAGGGGTCGCACCACCTGGGCAGAGGTGGGATCCCGGTCGTCCAGGCGACGCTGCCAATCCAGGCTGCTCAGCCCGGCGGCTCCTGTTCCCCGCAACAAGTTCCACAAAAACGTCTCTGCTCGATCCGTGGCCGTATGCCCCATCACCACGGCGCTGCAATCCCAGATGCGGGCCCATTTGTCCAGTTGTTGGTAGCGCCAAGCCCTGGCCCCTGCCTCATCTCGGCGGATGGGATCCGCAGTCTCAACGGCATGAGGCAGTCCCTGCTGCTGCAGCCACCCCTGCAAAAAGCGAGCACACTCCGTTTCATCTGCCGACCAGCGGTGATCACAATGCAGAACAAATATCTGCCAGCCCCAGCGAGGCTGCAAATCCCGCAAGATCTGGAGCAGGCAAAAAGAATCTTGCCCGCCCGAAAAAGCCACCAGCAGTCGCTGGCCAGGGTGAAGAAGTTGCTGCTGCCGAATGGCGCACTGTACCCGCAGGTGGAGAGGAGAGAGCCTGGCCACAGCTTGCTATTGCTCACGTACAACCCAGACCCTACCTGCCGCTATGGGATCCCTTAGGCAAGAGCTCGGGTCAGATGAGAGGCCACCGCCTGCACAGCAGCAATGCTGCGCTCGTAGGCCATTCGGGTCGGCCCCAGCAAGGTGACCGTACCCAGAGGAGCTGAGCGACGGTGGTAAGTGGAGGCGATAACCGTACAGTGGTGCAGAGACTCCAGTGGATTCTCGCTGCCAATGTAGATGATCACCGGGGTCTTGCGGGCAGACTGTCCCGACTCCTGATCCATCTCCGTTGAGCTCGGCAGAGAGGGCAAACCCCCATCGGCAAAATGGAGCCCAATCATCCCCTGAAGTTGCTTGGCTCCCTCCTCGATCAACTGCATCACTGCCTGCACCTGCCGGGCCTGGGAAAACTCCGGCTGACGCATCAACTCGGCCATACCGGCACTGAACACCTGCCCCAGAGAGGGCTGTAGACAGCGTTGCACCACCGAGCGCAGCAGTTGCTGCAGCCAATGGCCGTAGGTACGAAATTCTTCATCCAGTTTCAGCCAGCTCAGATCTTGCAGCTCGGCAAAGGTTTTGCCCCGCAGCTTCAGGGTGAGAAAGTTGCTGAGCAATTGCAATTCATCTTCCAAATCCTCTCGGGAGTCGCTGGGCCAGTCGGGGGGGCTGACCAGAGCTGAATGGGTTTGATAGGAGTCGGTTACCACCAACACCATCACCCGCCCTGGCGCTACCGACACCAACTGCACATGATGAATGGCTACCACCGGCCCCTGAGGAGGAGTGATGAGAGCAATGCAACCGCTCAGATGGGCCAAAAGCTGAGCTACCCTTTGCAGGAGGCTGTCTAGGTCGTCTCCCAGCTCACGGCCAAGCTGATCCATCAACTGTTGCAGAGCGGGATGGGGATCCGGCTGAGGAGCATCGTGAGGGATCCCACCGCTGTTGGCGGAGGTCAACAAATCGTTGACATAAACCCGATAGCCAAAGTCGGAGGGAACCCGACCCGCAGAGGTGTGGGGCTGAAACAGTAACCCCACCTGCTCAAGGGTGGCCAGGTCGTTACGAATGGTGGCCGTGCTCACCCCAAAGTTATAGGACTGGGCCAAGGTTTTGGAACCGACAGGTTCAGCCGTCGCAATGTAGCTGCGCACCGTCGCCCAGAGAATCTTCCGCTGGCGGGGAGTCAGTTCGAGTTTCATAGCCGATCAAAAGAACCCAGTCAACACCTATCTATCTAAAGGGAAGTGCTAAACAGAGCCGGTAAATTGCTCCAGGATAGACCAACTCAGGGTTGAGATACGAATCTAGACAAACTTTCGCGTCTAAATACATCTGTATGCATCTATTGTTACTCTTTCATGACGGGTTGCCCAGGAAGGGAGTCGCAACACCCAATGCCGAAAGAGGTTGAGGCTGTGGGTTGTGCAGGAGAAAGGGAAATCCCCTCTAGCCTAGACCCCTTTTTTTGCCCAGAGGTGATATAAAGTTGAGTCAACTCTAGGCCAACTGGGCCTGCTGCTGTCCCCCCTGTATCCTTTTGTATCTTTGAGGTTGTCCCGTGTACTTATCCCCCCAGGAGAAAGACAAGTTGTTGATCTACCTGGCTGCCCAGTTGGCTCGGGATCGGCGGCAGCGGGGCCTCAAACTCAATTACCCTGAGGCAGTGGCCTACTTGAGCGCAGCGGTTTTGGAGGGGGCGCGGGAAGGGAAAACGGTCGCCCAATTGATGAGCGAGGGGCTGACGTGGCTGACCCGCGAGGACGTAATGCCCGGGATCCCGGAGATGATCCCCGAAATCCAAGTGGAAGCCACCTTTCCCGACGGCACCAAGCTGGTTACCTTGCACCATCCCATTCGCTAGCGTCGGGGCTGCCCGCTTTCAGGGATCCCCCAGATGCTCCAAAGACCGAAAAACTTCAGGAGGTTGTCCCCATGCCCTCTGGCCGCAAATCCAAAACCACGCCTGGCGCCAACGCGGAGCCAGCCCTAATCCCAGGGGAACTGTTGCTGGCAGAGGATCCCATCCAAGCCAACGTCGGACGGGCCACCGTGACCCTGGAGGTTACCAACCGAGGGGATCGGCCCATTCAGGTGGGATCCCATTTTCACTTTTTCGAGGTGAACCGGGCCCTGGTTTTCGATCGCGCCGCCAGCTTTGGCATGCGCCTCAACATTCCTTCCGGCAATGCGGTGCGTTTTGAGCCAGGCCAAACCCATCGGGTGACGCTGGTGGCTTTGGGGGGCAAGGGGTTGGTGCATGGCTTCAATCGGCTCACGGAGGGTACGGTACGCTCTGCCGCCCAAAAGCGGCTGGCCCTGGCCCGATTGCAGGAGTGGATGGGTCAAGCAGCCAATCCCTAGGGAGTACCGCCCCCCCCAAGTGTGCAGCTTTGGGCAGCCGTGCCAAGGTTCAACCCCATCCCCGTCTCCGCTCAGATTCAGGACAGTAGGGCTATCCTATTTCTCCCCTAGGAGCGGGCAGATGTCAGAACGCGAGACTATCTTGTGGATGTGGGTGCAAGGCTTGGGGCTAAATCTTTCTGGGTTGGCGCTGTTGGCAGCAGCAGGCACCGCCTTTGGGCCTCTCAGTTGGACAGGTGCGACGGTGGCGGTGATGTTGAAGCTCATTGGAGATGGCCAACTGCTGCGGAGCTACTGGCTCTGGCGAAGCCGGCGACAACAGAGGGGATCCCAGCCCGTCAGCTCGGCAGCGGCAGTGCTCCAGAGTCAGGCTTGAGACAATCGCCAGCCCTTGTTCGGTCTCCGACCCAATAAAGCCAACTTAACCCTCCCTAGTCTCTCTTCCGAAGGGGGGAGGGAAGCTTGAGCTCACGGCTGTCTGGAGATGATAGCCCTCGGAAACCCTGTGGATCCTTGGGGCCCGGAGCTTTATCTCGGCTTTGGATCTGATCTGGATCTGAGTCCCCTCCGGCACCGGTAAGCCTCATTGCAGGTGAGCCACGGTCACTCCAGTACCGCCGTCTTGGGGATCAGCGGCTGAAAAACGCTGAACGCGGGGGTGATTTTGCAAGTAAGCTTGTACGCCGGCCCGCAAGCGCCCTGTGCCGTGGCCGTGGATGATCCAAACCGGGCCGGGAGGAGCTTGGGCAAAGTGCTGTTCCAGAATGGCCTCAGCATCAGCAACGGTTTTCCCCCTCAGATCGAGGGTGTTCTGGCTGGTGCGCAGGTTCAGGGGAGCTGTGGCTGCAGGGGAGGGAGGTGGGGCTTTGGGGCGTTGGCGCTGCTTGGCCTGGTGTTCGTCAATGGGATCCAACTGCCCCCGTGGCACTGTGAATTTGAGGATGCCGCTGCGCACTACATATACATCTCCTTCGATGGCGATCACCTCTCCCGTCTGCCCCAAGCCTCTCAGCCGCACCCGATCTCCCACCTCTGGCACAAACTCCATATCCACAGGCGGCGGTGGGGGAGAGTAGCGCTGCTGGATTTGCGCCAGCTCGGCAGTAATGCGTTGGGGATCCTCTCCCTGCTGCAATTTGCGGATGGCGGCAGCCACTTCCTGACGGGCAGCAGCCAACAGGGCTTGCAGTTCTTGGTTTTGCTTCTGCTCCAGCCGGGCTTCTCGCTCGGCGATTTGGCGGCTACGCTGTTGCATTTGTTGATATAGGCTCTCCAGCTCTCGATGCAGGGATCCCACCTGGGCCGCCCGCTCTTCCAATTGAGCTCGCTGCGCTTCCAGCCCGGCAATCACCTGATCCACCTGGCTTTCCCCCTGCAGGTGCTGCTGGGCCCGCCGCAGAATCTCTGGATCCAACTGCAGCCGTTGAGCAATGGTCAAGGCATTGGAGCGGCCTGGGATCCCCCACAAAAGGCGATAGGTGGGGGCCAGGGTGACCTCATCAAACTCCACCGAGGCATTTTCAAAGCAGGGATGTTGGTATTTCAGGGCCTTCAACTCGCCGTAGTGGGTGGTGGCCAGGGTGAGCAGCGCCTTTTCCGAGAGATACTCCAACAGCCCAGCCGCCAGGGCAGCGCCTTCGGTGGGATCCGTGCCCGCCCCCACCTCATCCAACAGGACAAGGGCCGGCTCTGGAGTGGACTGCAGGGCCTGTACCATGCGGCTGATGCGGCGGATGTGCCCTGAAAAGGTGGAGAGATTTTGTTGCAGCGATTGTTCGTCCCCAATGTCGGCGTAAACCCTGTCGAACCAAGGCAGTTGGGGCGGATCTTGAGCCGGCAGGAAGATCCCCGCCTTGGCCATGAGCACCAACAGCCCCAGGGTTTTCAAGGCAACGGTTTTGCCGCCGGTGTTGGGGCCGGTGATGACTACGACCCGAATCGAGTCCGAGAGGGTGAAGTCGATAGGGACAACAGCAGAGCCTTGACCCTCCGAAGGGGCAGCGGCGCGAGATTGCCAGAGCAGCAGGGGGTGCTTGGCCTGACGCAGGCGCAATCCTGCCGAGACAAACTGGGGACGATTGCCGTCCAGCCAGAGGCTGTAGCGACCCCGAGCCAGAGCCACATCCAACCCCACCATCACCCCCTGCAAATGCTCCAGATCGGTGGCGACGGAGGCCACCTGAGCCGAGAGCGCGGCTAAGATCCGCTCTTCCTCCGCCTGAATCTGAACTTGGGTTTCTCGCCAGCGGTTGCCCAGTTCCACCACGGCGTAGGGCTCCACATAGAGGGTGGCCCCACTGGCAGAGCTGTCATGCACAATGCCGCGGATGAGATCCCGATGGGTGGCCTTGACCATCAGGACAAACCGTCCCTGCCGCTGGCCGATCAGGTTGTCCTGCAGCGCCTGGGGGTACTGGCTCATCAACTGTTGCAGGCGCTCCTGGATCTGGCTGCGTTGCCGCCGCTGCTGCTGGCGCAGATCCGCAAGGGTAGGGCTGGCGCTGTCCCGCACCTCGCCATGTTCCTCCAGGCAGCGGAAGATCTCCTGCTCCAGCTCCGGGTAGGTGCGCAGGGTGCTCACCCAAGTTTGCAAGCGTGGCAGATGGTCGTGGTCGTCGATCAGACGACGAATGCGGCGGGCCGCCCCCAGAGTTGTAGCAATCTGCACCAGCTCTTCCCCGCTCAGGATCCCCCCCCGTTCAGCCCGTTCCAAAGCCGGCAGCAGGTTGTGGATCCCTGCCATGGAAAGGCCCCCCGCCTGTGTGCGATCGAGGCGGATCGCCTCTTCCGTCTGCTCAAGGTAGGCTTCGCTATCGGCGCGGCTCTGCCAGGGATCCAGCTCTAGGCAGGCACGACGGCCCAAGGGTGTGGCAGCAAAGGTGGCCAAGTGTTGACAGAGGCGGGGCCACTCCAACAATTCCAAAGTTTCTTGCCCTTCGTCTTGGCGGGCCGTAGGCCCTGGGGAGGGATCGGGCTTGGAAAAGACTGGCAGCGGGTGCAAGGTGGGGACGGTGGGCATTAACCATTCAGCGATGCAAAGAACCCTGGAGACGCAGTTGCTTCATCTCCTGCAAAAACTGCCGTTGGTACTTGAGGAAGGCCGTGTGCCACTCGCGGAAGCGACGCTCGCCATCCCGCACCAGCATCTGCCGGTACTGCTCTGAGTTGAGACGGGGCTGAGCAAAAGATGGGTTCATAGGGATCGGGGACGCTCTCCATCCTATTGTGGCAGGCTCTGGGTCGGCTTCCACAGATGGCTTTTGGTGGGAGGGGCACGCTGATAATGGCGCCGTTGTCTCACGCGCTGCCTCTGGTGATCTTCCCAAGAAGCTGAGCTCACCGAAAAACTGGGTTCAAAGCCCCGCCCTACCGCTGTGGGGTTCGCCTTGGGTGTCCTGTGGAGGGTGGAAGTGAGCTGCATTCACGGCCAAACTGAACCTCACAAGCCTGCCATACTGAAGGAAGTTGCTGCACTCAAAACACTCAAGATCCGTGCGCAAACGAGTCACCCTCATTTTCCCCCGCCATTTGGTGAATGTGCCTCTCACCTATCGGTTGGCCAAAGACTTCGATGTGGCTGCCAATATCGTGCGCGCCAGGGTAGCCCCCAACGAAGTGGGTACTTTGGTGGTGGAGCTGTCGGGGGATATCGACCAGGTGGAAGCAGGCTTGGAGTGGGTGCAGTCTTTGGGCATTGAGGTGACAGAACGGGCCAAGGAAATTCAGATTGACCCAGACTTGTGTGTGGATTGCGGATTGTGTACGGGAGTTTGCCCAACCGAGGCCCTGAAGATTTCTGCTCCCAACTGGAAGCTGGAGTTCTCTCGCAACCGCTGTGTCATGTGCGAACAGTGTGTTGCCACCTGCCCCGTTGGGGCGATCAGCACCAGCTTGTAGTCAGTTTGTGGTCAGTTGGCTGAGTTACGAACTCCCCCAAGCTGACAAATCCCTTTACAATCCTGTTAGATTTGTTGGACATAGGTCTAGCTGCGGAGCGCACTCGACATGGCTTCTACTACATCGTTGATTGGGTTAACTTATGCCGGTTTGGCTGTTCTCTATTTGCTGGTGCTGCCTCTGTTGTCTCTGCTGTACGTGGACAAACGCTGGACTTCAGGCAGTGCTTGGGAAAAGGTGTTGATGTTTTTCTTGGTCTTGTTTTTCTTTCCCGGCATGGTGCTCTTGGCTCCCTTCATGACGTTCCGGCCCAAGCCCCGGTCGCTGTAAGGTCAGCCGTTTGTCGGTTCACTGAGCCATGCGCAGATTGGATGTTCTTGCTATAGGCTTAGCCCTGCTGTTGGGGGGAGGGATCCTCTATGGCCTGCTGCTTTGGGCGGGCTTGGATACGGGGGCCGCGCAGCAGATATCGAGCGTGGTGCTTCTATTGGCCTGCTTGGGGTGGACTTTTGGCTACCTGAAGCGGGTGCTGCGGGGGGAAATGACCCTGAAGGCTCAGTGGGCCAGCTTTGAGACCCAGCAACTTCAAGAGAAACTCCACTCGCTGTCTCCGGAAGAGTGGCAGGCCCTGCAAGCTGAATTGGAAAGCGAGAAAGAAGGGATCCCAGATTGAATTGAGCAAGACAAACGTTGAGGCCGTCGGACAGGCCGCACCCAGAAATGGGCTGTCGGCTGCTGGGGATCCGGATTTAATTTGTAGAGTGTTGGGCCTAAACAGCAGCACTTGTATATCCGGTCACCATTTGCTCCTCTTAAGGATGCTACATTGCGCCTTGCACAAGATTCTGACGTATAACGGATCATCAAGTGGTGCAAGCCTTCGCCTTCCCTTCTACTCACATCTCTCCATCTACGGTGAGCAAAACCATACTGCTAGCTCAGGGCCAGCCCTCGCAAATTCATCTCTGGAAGTTGGCGCTGGAGTCTCAGGGGCACTCTGTGGTGCTGGTTTCCCCGCGTGAAGATCTGCTGGAGGTGGCAGCAAGTCAGCCTCTGGATTTGGATCTGATGGTGGTGGACATGACGACGGGGCTGTTTAACCCCTATGCCTTTTGTCGAGAGTGCCAAAGTAAGCTGCCCAACATCCCTGTGATCCTGACTCATCACCCCCGTCGCCACATCGAGCCTGCAGAGCGGCGCTGGGCAATTTATCAGGGGGCAGCAGATGTGATCCCCGGCTTGGCAGAGGCCGACGATATTCTCCACTCCCTCGAACGAATTTACGAGGCTGCCAGGTGGTTTTTGCCTATTGACACGGCGGCACTCTACAGGGCTCTGGAGCAAGCGGGCGTATGGCCTGGGGAGGTCAGCCGTACATCTTCTTCCACCCCTCCCCCGCAGCCGAGCGCCCACTCTCCCACCGCCCCTCCACAACCCATCACGGCGGAAGGGGATCCAGGGCAGAAAGACTTGACCCCGCAGGTGAAGTACCGATTGATGTACCGGGGTCGCCCTGTCGGTTGAGCACGTTTTCTCGCACTGTCTTGCTCTGCCAGGGTTGAACTGCTAAGAGAAGGTCAGCGCAACACTAGGGCTAGAGTAGCCCCTTGGGATCCCGTCTCGACCAACCGCAATTCCCCTCCATGGGCCTGCAGGATACGCTTGGCGATGTAGAGCCCTAGACCTCCTGAGCCGGTTGGGTAGTGGTGGCCGGCAATGTGAATGGGCTGGGTCACATAGGGTTGGGCCAACTCTTCCAGAGGGGCGGGTAGGCCGGGGCCATCATCCTGCACCTGGATCTGGCGGGGGCTGACAGTGAGCACCACTGCATGGCGTGCATAGCGCAAGGCATTGTCCACCAGATTCACCAGCGCCCGCTCCAGCTCTGCCTCATCGGCGTTGCCCCACCCTTCCCCTTCCACTCGCAGGTCGATCCCCCGTTCTTGGGCCAGGGATCCCATGCGCTCGGCCACCTTTCTGGCCAGGGATCCCAGATCACAAGGCCGAGGATGCAACTCGATCTCTCCCCGCTCCAGGCGGTGAGCCTCCACCATTTTCTGCACCAGAGAGAGATTGTGTTGATTTTCCTGCAGGATGCGATCCAGCAGAGCGCGACGTTGCTCCGGATCGAGCTGTTGATCCTGTTTGAAGGCGCTCAGCAGGTGCCCAAAGGCGATGAGGGGAGTTTTCAGGTCGTGAACCAGGGTGGCGGTAAAGGCTTCTCGCCGCATTTGGTCGATCTGGATCTGGCGCAGCAACTGGGCAAAGGCCTGCCGCAAGATCAGGGCTTCCTGGGGATCCCCGGGGCGGAGCAGCAGATTCCAACGGGCAGGCTGGTTGATCAAGGTTTCCAAATGGGCCAACTCGCGGGCCAGCAGGGTGAGGGGGCGCAAAATCATGGAGGACAGAGCATAGCCCACCACCGCCGATAGCACCGCCAGCAACGGGATCCACAGCAGCAGCAGGAGGATCCCTTCAGTGCTGAACTGCGTGTCGGGCCAGATCCACTGCACCGACAGGATGAAAACCAAGTTGGGGACAAACGAAAGGCTGGCAATGACCAATGCCACCTGGGTGCGCAGGCTGTGGGGAAAGCGGCGGCGCCAAAACTCAAGTAGGCGGAGTAGTTGCTGTTTCAAACTCGGTGTGCTCGCTTTGACAAGACCTGCTTGAATAGTGAACCAACCGTAGGCAAAGAATAAACATCCCCTCACGGTCAAGGCTGAAGAGTTCTTTCCTAGGTCTTAGAATGACCGTTATGTCTTGAGCCACTTCATCCCCATGAATAAAGAAGGATGCCGTAACCCCAGCTTTTAGGATACCCAGCTACCCCATTCTTTAGAGAAGCCGCGCCGTATTCCGGTTGGCAAAGCTGTGGACATCACGGCAAAGAAAGACAGCTTGATCCCCAGGCGTAACCAACGTTGAGCAATCATAGTCGTTTCAGGTTAGGGTGAGGCGCCTGGGCCATTGAGAAAAGCCTTTGGCCGCATGCATTATTGCTCGGCAACGCTGACGCGACGACGCGACCAACGTTTTGGGTGTAGTGTCCCAGTTTGGGTCAAAGGACTACAAGTTCAACAGATCAAGATCGAGGGGCAGAGCGGAGCTCTCAAGCTCCTGAGGCATGAAAAAACCTCTGGGAGTCTGTCCGTGTTTCGACCCCAGAGGCTTCTTCTCTTCACTCCTCACCACTATTGAGCGTAGCCGCCCTTCCAAAGGCTGTCAAGCACTTTCCCATTGGGGTTGGCGTGTGGGAAATTGCGCTAGGGTGGCACTGCCGTACAGGATCATCTGCTGGGGCTGCAAGTTCACCCGGTCTACCCGCAGCTCAGTGCCTCGCAAGGCGAGCCGATCCAAATCCAGAAGCTCATTCAGGCAGCGTACCAAAGCTTGGCTCAAGGCCAGCTCCTCTTCTGTACCGCTTTCAAACACTGGATCTGTAAAGCGGATGCGACGCCGCTCCAGCACCTCAACCTGGGCGGAAAAACCGACGCAGAAAGCCCTGGCTTCTCCCTGCTGTACATTTGCCTGGAATTGCAGTCGTCGCGCCGGGGTGATGCTGATATGGACGTGATGGAAGGATAGGGGGCTGCCATCCTGTCCCACCAGGGCCAGCCTGTTCAGCACAAAAGGTGTGTTAAACGATTGCGCCAGATCGTCTTCGCTCAGCACCACGCGCATTGTGGCCTGTACTGGCTGGCGCAGCTTGATCTTCCCCTGCCAAATTTGGCTGAAATCGATGGCCACCGCATTGCAGAATAGCTCCAGAGCCGAAAGCCTCAGGCCGTTGTACATCTGCAGATGCTGGCCCAACAGTTCAAAGCTGTCGATACGACCCTGCAACAATTTGGCAACAGGCTCCACTCGCACGCGCGCCTCCAGCCGCTCTGCATGCTTAAAGAGGGCGCGAATGGCTGCGCTTACCCCCCGACTGACCCAATCGACAGCCATGGGATTCTGGAGGGAAAGTTGGGGCAGGAGTCCTGTAGCCATGGGACAAGGTGAAGTTCGCCTACAGGGATCATAACCAACCATTAAGAAAAGTTACAACCTCCGCCGACGGAGAGGCTGTTCTCTCAGGAGTAGGTGCGTCCTTCCTGCATGGCCGAGCGGGCCACGGCTGCGATCCCCTGGTCGGTGGCGCGGGGCAGATGAAAGTACCGTCCGCCCGCCAATTCCGCCAGTTCGGCGCTGAAGCCGGTGGTTACAAAGCGGCTTTGGGAGTCGATCAAGAGCAGCTTCAACCCCAGGGCGCGGATGCGCAGGGCAATCTCCCGCAGCTCCTGCTTCAGGTCGATGGGATCCGTTCCCGACTGGGGTTTGCCATCGCTCCGTCCCAAAGAGCGGCTGAGGGGGATGTTGCCCCGACCATCGGTGAGGGCCACCAGCATCACCTGGCCCACGTCGCCGGCAGCACGGGCATTGACTCCCATCCGCACGGCTTGGGTGAGGGCATGGGCAAGAGGGGATCCCCCGCCGCAGGGCAGAGATTCCAAACGGCGGCGGGCCAGCTCAATGGAGCGGGTGGGGGGCAGCAGCACTTCGGCAGTTTCTCCACGAAAGGCGATGAGGGCCACCTTGTCGCGGTTCTGGTAGGCTTCTGTGAGCAGGCGCAGGGCCGCTCCTTTGGCCGCTTGCATGCGGTTGAGGGCCATGGAGCCGGAGGCATCCACCACAAAGATCACCAGGGCTCCGGCCTTGCGAACCAGCTTTTTGGCGCGGATATCGCTCGGTTCCACGACGACGGCGCGTCCCGGTTGTCGCTGGCGGCGGCTCTTCTGGTAGGGAGCAGCGGCTCGCAAGGTGGCATCGACGGCAATGCGGGGGTTGGATCCCTGGGGCAGGATGGGCTTGATGTAACGGCCCCGGTCGGCGCTGAACACCAGGCTGCGGGATCCCGTTTTCCCCTGTTGGTTGAGGGACTGGGCAAAGGCCAGCAGGCGCGGGTCGAGGGCAATGCGCTCCGGCTCGAAGAAAAACTCTTCCGGCAGACTCAGGTTTTCCGGTTGGGGATCCGTTTCCTCTCTATCTTCCCCATCCTTGTCGGGATCCGGCGGCGGGGGATCCGACTGGTGGGATGGTGGCGGGGGGGGAGGGGGGGGCTGGTCGGGGTCGTATTGGGCGCGGGGCAGCAGCACCAGTTGCACAGCCTGCTGCAGATCCTCGGCCAACAGGCGATCCCGTCCTTCCAGAGCTGCCAGGGCACAGGCGGCCCGTAGGGCAAACTGCTCTCCCCGATGGCCTTGGACATTGCCGCGGATGGCCTCTTGCACCAGGTAGTGGATCTGTTCCCGCTGGGGTTTGACCTGGGGCAGCCACTCTCGGGCCAGGACAATCTGGGTGCGGATTTCTTCCAGTTCTGCTTGGTGTTGTGCCAGAAAGGGTTCGGGGGCATCGCCGAATTGGCTGGCTCGCTGGGCAATCTCCCGCCGCTCCTCCAGGCTCAGATCCCGCTCCAGCGGCACCACCATGGCCATGCGATCCAGCAAGTGGGGGCGCAGGGATCCCTCCTCGGGGTTGTAGGTGGCCACCAGCAGGGGCCGACAGGGGTGTTGCAGGCTGATCCCTTCCCGCTCCAGGCGATTCACCCCATCGCCCACCACCGTCAGCAGCAGATCGGCAATTGAGTCATCCAGCAGGTTGATGTCGTCCACGTACAGCACACCCCGGTGGGCGGCAGCCAGCAGCCCCGGCTGAAAGACGGTTTCTCCCCGCTCCACCGAAGCTCCCACATCCACGGATCCCAGCAGCCGATCTTCGGTCACGCCCAGGGGAATCTGGACAAAGGGGGGCGATATCACTTGGGTGGGCGGCACCTCTCCGGCTGGGTAGCGAGCCTTGGCCCAGTCGGACCAGGTATCCGGCTGCGCTGGATCGTCGTTGCAATAGGATCCCGCAATCACCTCGATGGGCGGTAGCAAGGCGTGGATCCCTCTGGCTAAAACCGACTTGGCCGTGCCACGCGGCCCCACCAGCACCACCCCCCCTAGGCTGGGATCCACCGCTGCCAACAGCAGAGCCAGCTTGGCCGCCTGCTGCCCCACCACAGCGGTGAGGGGAAAGGTACAAGGGGCGGATAGAGTTGCGGATCCCATGGGTAAAGCTTGGCGATCAAGATCCAATCGGGCCGATTCGCAGCGGACAGGGAGCTGCACACCCCAGTCTATCGCTTTAGGGAGTTCCCCGAGCGCTCCGCGCCGCTGACGCGACCACCCTAAATCCCTCTCCCAAGGGAGGTGGGCCGGAATCCAGGCCGCCAACGGCTTCACGGCGACTGGGAATGCTCCGGGTGGGCTACTGCCGTTTGGTGGTCATCTCTGCTCAAGATGGGCATTGCTTCAGCGGGTTGCAATCATCACGTGCTTGGTGATTTGGTAGTCGCGCACCGCCTCTGCCGAGAGATCTTTGCCAAATCCCGACTGCTTGAAGCCGCCATGGGGGGCCTCAGAGGCAATGGGAATATGGTCGTTGATCCAGACGGTGCCGAACTCCAGATCGGCGGCCAACCTCATCGCTCGTCCGATGTCTTGAGTCCACACAGAAGCCGCCAGCCCGTATAGGACGTCATTGCCCAGGCGTAGCGCTTCCGCTTCTTCACGAAACGAGCCGAGCGTGAGAACCGGCCCAAAAACCTCACTCTGTACGATCTCCGCCTTTTGATCAACATTGGCAATCACCGTGGGTTCATAGTAGTAGCCCTGGGCAAGCTGGGAAGGGATCCGACCGCCGGTCAGCACCTTGGCTCCCTCTGCTTTGGCCCGCTCCACAAATCCCATCACCCGCTCCCGCTGGACTGCCGAGACCAAAGGCCCCATCTCCACCCCGGCCTCAAAGGGGGATCCCACCGTCACTTTGCGCATGGCCTCTACAATGGCCTCTTGTACCTGCGCCAGCTTGCTCTCTTGCACGTAGACGCGGGTGGCCGCCGTACAGTCTTGGCCGGTGTTGACGGTGGCAGCAAACGTGGCCTTGGCAGCAACGGTCTCTACGTCCGCATCCTCGAAGACGATAAACGGCGCTTTGCCCCCCAGTTCCAAATGCACCCGCTTCAGGGTCTCTGCTGCTGTCCGCATCACCTGCTTGCCGGTGGCGGTGGAGCCGGTAAGGCTGACCATTCGCACCTGCGGGTGCTCTACCAGGGCTTGGCCGGTAGCATTGCCCCCGGTAACGATGTTGACCACCCCTGGCGGGATCCCGGCCTCGGCGATCAGTTCTCCCAGCATCAGGGTGGTCAGGGGGGTGGCAGGAGCGGGCTTGAGCACCACCGTACAGCCGGCGGCCAGGGCGGGGCCGATCTTCCAGACGGCCATCATCAGCGGATAGTTCCAGGGGGTAATTTGAGCGCACACCCCCACCGGCTCTTTGCGAAAGAGGGAGGTGTAGCCCTTGGCATATTCCCCGGCGCTAAAGCCATGGATGTCGCGGGCGGCAGCGGCGAAGAAACGCAGATTATCCACCGCAAACGGCAAATCTCCCCCTAAGCTGAGGAACTCGTAGGGCTTGCCGGTGTTTTCCGATTCCACACGAGCCAGTTCTGGGGCACGAGCCTCGATCAGATCTGCCAATTTCCAGAGGGCCAGGGATCGCTCGCCGGGGGTAAGTTTCGACCAACGGCCATCGTAGAAAGCGGTCTGGGCAGCTTGCACCGCCCGATCCACATCGGCAGGGCTAGCATCCACCACCTCTGCCAGTTTCTCGCCGGTGGCCGGGTTCTCGATGGTCATCAACCCCCCCCCTTGGCTATCGACCCATTGGCCGTCGATCCAGAGTTTGTAGGCCATAGCGATGTCCTCAACAGCTTGGTGAAATGGCTCTCCCCATTGTGCCGAATCTTTTTGGCTCGGCTTGAATCATAAGCTTCATTCAACTTTGGCAACTTTGGGGTGCAGAGATGGGATCCTTTGGGATTGGGATGGCCCAAACGGCTATTCGCAAAGCGGGCCGTAGACTGTGGCCAACGGCGCACTGGTGAGGATCCCGCATCTGCTAACTAACGGAGGTGCAGGGGCAATCAGTCCTGCACTCTACCCGCAGGGTGAGCACCGGGATACAGGGATCCCCGCCATACCTCTGAGCGAAATCTGTAGTAAAACCTACTCATGCTGGCGGTAACCTACAAGTACCGGATTGATCCAGATGCCTCCCAACAAGCCGCTCGCGTCAGCGGGACGGAGGCCTTGCTGTTGGCGTGGCTGGAGATTGGCCGGGACGTATACAACTACACTTTGCCGGAAATCAACGAGTGGATAGCATCTTGCTCTTGGCCGGTGGACAGGGGTTCCTGGGTGCAGGAGTCCATCCTGTCTGCCGATGCACCGTTCCCTGTGGATTAGACTTGTTTTGCAAGCTGGCAGTAGCCAGGGAGGCTGGGGAAGGGAAACTGCCTGTTCAGTCGGTCTGTCGGGGGTTGTAGACCCAGACAAGTGGCGTGGGGCAGGAATGCCCGACCGCGAGGTAAGGACTCCGTCCTGCTGACGGGAAGGGTGGCCCGCGCTCTGTCCATAGGATGAGCGCCGGGAGGATGTCACTCTTGCCGACTTTGGTGTTCGCGCCAGAACTGCTCCGCAAAAGCCACCGTCGGGTGGAGAGGGGCACGGGGTTTGCTGCGCAGGGGCATGTTGGCTTCTTCAGGGG
>NZ_JANSIH010000401.1:0-2803 GCF_047462075.1 Synechococcus sp. R55.2 | reverse complement strand
CCCCCCCCCCCCCCCCCCCCACCGCGTCGCGTCGGGGGGGCGCGGATTTGTTAAAAAGACAAACAAATTCGCGGGCTTTGGGGGGCCGGTAGCCCGCCCCATCGCATCGCTGTTTTGCTGCCCCGTATGGATGCGGGGGTGAGCCTGAGCTTGCAGGAGCAGTTGTCGGAAGTGCCGGTTTTGTCGATTGCCCCCTTCCCGGCGTTGATCCGCTATCCCTTGGTGCGGGCGGTGCTGACGGCAGCAGAATTGGCCCATCCCGAGTGGGGTGCTTTTCCCACTTTGCCGGCTTGGCGGCTGATGTTGAGCTGGGTGCTGGGGCTGGATCCCATCCGGGCGGCTCTGTTGGCCGAAGATACCTGGGATCCGGTGGGGCGTTCTCTGCGTCCCCGAACAGCAGTACGGCAGCCGGAGCGGGTGGGGTTTGCCAACCTGGAGCGCTACCAGCGACTGTTCGATTGGCTGCGCGGCTATCGTCCCGGCCCTTCATTGGCCGCTTTCTTCCAGCAGTTTTTTGCCGATCACTTGGCCTCGGTGATTGCTTCCCCTCAGGATCAAGAGCTGCTGCGCGTATTGATGGAAGCGGCACAACGGTTTCGTCAGGCCTTCCCTGCCGAAGGGGATCCCGCCTTTTTGGCCATGATCCGCTCGGGACAAACCCCCAGCAGCAGCCGCTTCGAACCCGATTATTCCCGCTACTTGGTAGTTGCAACTCCGGTGGCCTATATCAATCGGGGTTTGGAGGCCGATTACCAATTTTGGTTTGATATCACCAGCCCCAGTTGGTCCCGCTCTTTGTGGCATGTGCTCTACAATAGCCGTGTGCTGACGCCGGAGTGGGACGGGGAGGTTTTCGATGCAGGGCGGGATTTACAGGCGCGTCAACGCATTTTGGCCCGCACGCTGTTGAACCTCTGTTGCCGCACTCAGAAGGGGCTGTGGTTGGTGCGCTCCAATTTTAACTACCGCGGCGAGGAGAACACCAGCATTTTGGACTACCTGATTTTGAAGGGCCTGAAAGCCATGGCAGCCGTCGGCTGAGAGAGGCCCTATCCTGAAAGGGTGCTGGCAACTCAGGCCCCCAAGAAATCGGGGGATGCACCGCAGGAATGGTCAAAGGCAAAGGTTTTGGAAAAGCGGCGCAGCCGTCCCTCTCAAAACAGATCCGTCAGGCGGCAGTCCATTTCCGGCAAGGTGACTGGGCCCGTTGTCGGCAAATTTGTGAGCAGCTCCTCTCGGGTGCCGGCTCAGCTCCTGTTGGGACTGCCCAGCGGGGATCCCATTCGAATGCCGCCGACCTGTCTGATCCCGAAGCAGCCATCGCCTGGGTTCAGGCCCACGCTCTGTTGGGACAAATCGAGGAAGGAGCCGGTCGCTACCCCGCCGCCATGCTGCACTACCAGCAGGCCATTGTGAGCTGTCCACCTGCTGCGCCGGCCAGCTTAGCCGCTGAGGTTCATGCGCTGCTGGGGAGGGTGTTGCGGCAGATGGGGGAGAAAAAGCAGGCGCAATTGTTGTTTGAGCAAGCCCTGAACCGGGATCCGCAACTGCTGATGGCACGGGTGGGGTTGGCCGATCTGCTGCAGATGCGGGGAGAATTCGTGGCGGCGGTGGCCCACTACTTGCAGGCTTGGCAGGGATCCCAGCAGGAAGCGGATATCCCCTATCAAATCGGCATGTGCTTCTGGAAGCAGGGACAACCAGAGGCGGCCAGTCCCTGGTTTCGGCGGGCGCTCTCCTTGCAGCCTGAACACAGCGATGCCCGCTACATGCTGGCCATTCTGGGGGAGCTGCCCCTGCCCGACAGAACGCCTCCGGCTTGGGTCAGCCGCCTGTTCGACGAATATGCACCTCGGTTCGAGCAGCATTTGTTGGAGAAGTTGAACTACCAGGGACCAGAGGCTTTGCGGCAAGGGATCCTGGCGGTGGCAGCAGCGCAGGGATCGCCTCCTCAGTTTGAGCGGGCGCTGGACTTGGGCTGTGGTACGGGCTTGGCAGGAGCCCAGGTGCGCCCCTATGTCAAGCAGTTGTGGGGCGTGGATCTCTCTGCCCGCATGCTGGAAATCGCCCAACACAAGGGCATTTACGACCACCTGGTTCAGGGGGACTTGCTGGAGCTGCTGCACCAGACCTCAGAACGCTACGACTTGATCCTGGCGGCAGATGTGTTCATCTACCTGGGGGATCTGGCCCAGGTCTTTCCTGCCTGCGCTCGGGTGTTGAATGCCGGCGGGCTTTTGGCCTTTACCGTCGAGGTGGGATCCGCCCCCGGCTACGAGCTGGGATCCACGACGGGGCGCTTTGCCCACTCCCCATCTTACGTGCTGCAGCAGGCAGAACAAGCAGGGTTGGATCCCGTCTACCACCAAAACTTCACCCTAAGACGAGAGGGGGAAGCCGACGTACCTGGAGCCGTGTGGTGTTTGCGCCGTTCGCGTCAGCGGTGCGGAGCCCATTGAGGGAGAACACGACCTTCCCGAGCTTTCCCTTCATAGGAGCTTCACAGAAAGCCAGTTGAGGTATTCTTGAGCCAGAGTTTCCTCAGGGATCCCGGAAAGAGGAGCCTGATTTCTCGTCAGTCCCTCTGGGTTAGCTTGGGGTTAAGTTTCATTGGGCCAGGGTGGTTTGATGGATCCTGCCACCTTTCTGGAGCACTATGGGTTTGAACTGGAAGGTCAACCCGGCCAGGTTTGGGTGGAGCGCTGGGATCAGTCGTTCCCGGCCCGTTGGATCCCGGTGGCTTTGCTGGAAGCCCTCTACCAGGGGCGGTACAAGGCCACCTCTGTGGAGCAGCTTCTCCGCC
>NZ_JANSIH010000400.1:0-2805 GCF_047462075.1 Synechococcus sp. R55.2 | reverse complement strand
CAGCAGACTGGCCAGGATGGCGGCGTTGACGTGGGTTTTGGTAACTCCGATCACCACCCGCTCCTGGTCATCTACCCCAAAGAAAGCTCTGGGGCGAAACTCAGCAGCGCTGGCAAGGCGGAACGAGTTGATCTCCGCCGGAGAGAGGGCATGGCCATCCTTAACCAGCCATAGACCGGCCACAAACAGATCTGTGACATCCGGCATCAACTGGCGGATGTTCTCCAAGTGGGTCATGGTGTCGGGATCAAAGGGCACAAAGCGGAGGCGATCCCTGCCCAGCAGCACCAGCGGCCGGCCGCGGATTGCCTGGTCATCTTCGGGGCGACCGGGGATGAAGGTCTTGTGGTTGGCAGCCATCACCGGCCCCACCATGACATTGCTGGCAGAGTTGATCCAAGGGATGGAGAAAAAGCTGCCATTGATGCCGGCATCGGCCTGGTAGCGCTGGGCCAGGGTGCTGACCTCGTAGCGCCGCTCCGCATGCACCGTAGCCGCCCGCCCGCCGCGAAGGGTGAGAACACGCACCTGGTCGATCACTTCGTCGGTCAAGGCCAACGGTTGGGTCACATCCAGCCGGTAGTCGGGGCTGCGGTTGAGGGTGAAGGTGCGGGCGCCAATGATGGCCTCGGTGATGCGAAACTGGTTAAAGCGTCGCACCTCCAGCAAGTTGGGCGATTGTCCTGTAAAACCGGGATCCATCGTAAAAGACATCCGGTAACCGGCATCGGCCAGGTATTGCTTCACCCGCTCGTCCCGGTTGCCTTCGGGATAGGCAAAGTAGTGGATGGGGTGGCCCAGCTCCTGCTCCAGCTTGGTCTTGCAGTCGAACACTTCCCGCCGCAGACGGGCATCGTCTAGCACCCGCAGGTCAGGGGGATGGGTGACGGTGTGGGCGGCAAAGTCGATCAGCCCGCTGGCATCCATCTCCCGCATTTGATCCCAGGTGAAGTGATCCTTGCTGGTGGGCACGCCGACAAACCCGGTTTGCACAAAATAGGCGGCGGGGTAGTTGTACTCCTTGAGAAGGGGGTAGGCGTTTTCGTACAGGCCCAGGTAAGCGTCGTCAAAAGTGAGCAAAATGGCTTTCTCCGGCAAGGGATCCCCGTCCCGCAGGTGTTTGTACAGTTGGTCGATGTGGATGGGGGTCAACCCCGCCTGCTTAATGGCCTCAAAGTGTTGCCGCAGCTCCGCCGCCGTAGTGTCGAACCAGACCTGCTTGCGGCCAGCCACCACATCGTGATACATGATGGCGGGCACATAAGAAAGGCTGGCCAAGGGATCCAAAGCAAAGGGATCCCGCTCCAGTTGGGTCTCTAAGGAGATGGGCAAGCGCTGTTGAGCCGCTTTAGCGTGGGCGCGGGGGGCAGGGATCTCCGCTAGAGGTGGCGAGAGCCCCGGCAGGCGGCTGACCCAGTCGGGATGAGCAGTTGCCCAGGCCACCAGGGCCCCAGCCCCAAATCCCAGCAGGATCACCAGCAAGCTTAAGAAGGGGAGTAACCTCGGTCGAGACTTGGCCAGCGGACGTCGAGAGGAAGAGGAAAAGCTTTGTCGTGGAGTGGGCAAGGGGTACGGCTGGGATCCCTTTGTTGACCCAGAGCCTGAGTAGCCTTGGGGTATCGACCCTCCCAAGCGCGTTGGATGTCGTCGAGATGTCATGACCTCACTCCCCACTTTCAATCATGTCGATGGCGCTCAAGTAGTTCAGCCCTCACCGGAACGCCTTTTCTCAGCAGAAAGCCACCCCCAGCACAGAGGGGAAAGGCAGCCTTCTGGACAACGGCAAAACCAATGACAGCCTACCACCCCATTCTTAAGTTAGGGGTATGGGAGCAGCCGCTGCCTACCCAAAAACTGCAGGGATCCCTTATGCTCTCCAAGCAAGAGAGTTTTGGTTGGGAGAGTTTGAATCGGCGGCTTTGGCAAAAGAACCCAGCGTCTCTCAGAAAGCCACCGGCTACTCAAGGTTGCTTAACAGATTGGATTCAGCAATGCCGATGATTTTGCCTCCCATTTGGGTAATCCGCTTCACTTCTTGGGAAAGGCGGCTGAAGGGCACTTTGTACTCGACAACGCTTCTGCGCACGCCTCCTCCCACAAGGCCGGATACCTTGATGGTGAAGATTTTATCGCTATTCGGCAGCCCTCCTTCTGAGCTGCTGGCCTGAGCAACCTCTGGTTCTGGAGCCGATGCCACCTGAGGCGCCGTGGCGACGCTCTCCCGCTCCAGGAGTAGCCGCCAGCTGCGGGGATAGGCAGGCGCCAAACGATAGACCACCTTATAGGAGCCGGCTATGTGGTCATCCTCGGCCTCCACCTTCACCACAGTTCCCGCTGGAATGTCCAGCTTGGCCCCCTTAGACATGACTTTAATTCCCGGCCAATTGGTGGGCACATCCGTCAGCAGCTCGACCTCAAAGGCTTGATCCCCCAACAACAACTTGGCCATCTCAACAACTCCGTTTTGCTCAGCATTCAGTGGCGGGAGAGCCGCCCACAACCACAGCTTCATCGTCAAACATTCTACCGTTGCCAGGTGCCCACCAGAAACCTCCTGCGGGCAGGGGCTAAACTGCTGCCTCAAAAGGATTTGAGCTGCGCTCGATCTGAGTGGACAATTTGGGGATCACCTGCAGCTTGAACTGCTGTTCGAAGACTTTTTTCTTCTCGTTCAAGCTCCACAGCTCCAAGGCGCAGTCATCATTGGGATGCCTGGGATCCAAAATCAGCTCCATCTGCCGAGAGCCTTCTCCCAAGAGCTGAAAACGGCAGTGCAGCGCTTGGATGGCTTGCAGACGGCGGCGA
>NZ_JANSIH010000399.1:0-2829 GCF_047462075.1 Synechococcus sp. R55.2 | reverse complement strand
GGAAGTGTGGCGGGTGCTCAAGCCGGGGGGATGACTCTTGATTCTGGATCTGCACGCGCCTCGACAACCCTTGATCTGGCCTGGGCTGGCCCTCTTTTTGGCCCTGTTTGAAACCGAGACCGCCTGGGAGCTACTCAAGCTGGACTTGCCCGAGCACTTGCAGCAGCAGGGTTGGCAATCCATCCGGCAGACCCTCCACGCTGGGGGAGCTCTGCAGGTTATCCAAGCCCATTCGCGATAGCAGCCTGCCGAATGAGCTGCTCAACGCGCTCCACACCACTGACGAAAACCAAGAGAGATGGCAACCCTAAACAGGCCCAAAAGACTCTAGCCTTGATGCCAGAAGGGGGTGCCAAGGACGGGCGTACTGGGCTGAGCTGTCTCCTGAGGGATCATGGCCCCGGCAAGGTAAGCTCGGCGGCCTGAACGCACCGCTTCTGCAAAGGCCTCAGCCATGACCACCGGATCCCGAGCCAAAGCCACTGCCGTGTTCAGCAGCACCCCATCAAACCCCCACTCCATCACCTGGCAGGCGTGGGAGGGCAGACCCAAGCCAGCATCCACGATCAGCGGCGCTTCAATCCGTTCCCGCAGCAGGCGTAAGCTGTAGGGGTTGAGGGGGCCTTTCCCGGTGCCGATGGGGGCCGCCCAGGGCATGACCACTTGACAGCCGACATCCAGCAACCGCTGGCACAACACCAGATCATCGGTGCTGTAGGGCAACACCTTGAAGCCGCGCCGGATCAGCTCAGCCGCTGCCGTCGGCAGTTGTAGGGTATCCGGCTGCAGCGTGTAGTCATCCCCAATCAACTCCAGCTTGATCCAGTCGGTGCCAAAAACCTCACGCGCCATCTCCGCCGTCGTGATCACCTCCTGCAGGCTGTGACAACCGGCGGTGTTGGGCAGAACCGGGATCCCCATCTTCTGCAACAGAGCCCAGAACCTCTGGGAAGTTTCTGGCCCCAGTGCCCCTTGCCGCCGCAGAGAAACCGTCAACAAACAGGGCTGCGCGCGAGCCACCGCCTGCTCCAAAATGGCTGGCGAAGGGTAGCGAGCCGTACCCAACATCAGGCGGCTGGGCAACGGTTGGCCGTAGAGAACCAAAGGATCCTCATCGGCCAGAGTTGAGGGAGAGCAATGGAGAAGGGTGGACATGGCTGAGGCAGATAGAAAAGCGGACTTGAGCGCTAGCCGCCGGCAACCGGAGCGACGATCTCCACCTGGTCGCCTTCTTGCAGACGAGTTTGCTCGTATTGGGCACGTGGCACAAACTTCAGATTAACCGCTACCGCGAAAGGGCCGCTGGCCCCCACCTGAGCCACTGCTTCGGACAAAGTGGTGCCTTCCGGCAAATCGTAAGGCTTCTGGTTGATCAAGACACGCATGGCAATGGGGACTCACCGGAAAAAGGGGCAGCCTGCACCTGAAAGGGGATCCCAAGCTGCTGAGCCAAGCGACAACTGCCCTGGTGAAGATACTCCAAGACAGCATCGTGGATGGCCGGGGAGATCAGAAAGCCATGGCGATAGAGGCCGTTGATCTGCAACAGGCGAGGTGAGCGCTCCACCACGGCTGGCAGGTTATCCGCCAAGGTGGGACGACATTGGCTGCCTAATTCCAGGATACGCGCTTCGGCAAAGGCAGGATGTACGGCGTAGGCGGCGCTGAGCAACTCCAGGGCGGAGCGGACGCTCACCGGCGAGCGATCCTCAGATTCGATTTCAGTGGCCCCCACCACAAACACCTGACCCGGCTTGGGAGCGATGTAGATCGGGTAGCGAGGGTGCAACAGCCGGGTTGGGCGCCGCAAAGAGACTTCTGGGGCATACAGGCGCACCACCTCACCCCGAACTCCGCGCAGCAGTTTTTGCCCGCCCCATTCTTTTTGGGATCCCAGGCCGCGGCAATCCAAAACCCACCCACCGGTTTGCTGCTGCCAAGCTTGGGCCTGCTCCAGATCCCAAGGGCAACCCCACTCCACTTCCACCTCGTGCTGCCGCAACTTGGCCAGTAAAGCTGCCAACAGTTGGCGGTTGTCCAGTTGGCCCTCTTGGGGAAGATACAGGCCCTGCGCAAATCGCCCGGCTACCGATGGCTCCAGCTCGGCAATAGCCTGGGCATCCAGCGGCTGAGGGCGGGGGAGATGCGGGAGGTGTTCCCCCACAGCGGCCAGTAGCGCCGAGAAGCGCTTGGCTTCCCCGGCATCTTGGCGGTGCCAGAGGATCAAAGTGCCCTCCTGCTGAAAGAAAACCGGCTCTGGCAGGCTGGCCAGAAGGGCGGGCCAGCGGGAGAGGGCATAGTACCCCTGGGCCACCACACTGGCTTCGGCGATGGCAGACTCGGCTAGGGGAGCCAGCATAGCAGCGGCAAAATGGGCAGCACTGCTCTCAACAGCAGCAGCAGGAGCCGCCTCCACAATGCGGACGGGATGCCCAACCTCGACAAGGCTGGCGGCCAACAAACGCCCCATCAGCCCAGCCCCGAGGACAAGGATGGGATCCCGCTGCGCTGCCCAAGGCAAAGTGATCCCTGCCGCGTCAGCGGCGGGGAATGAGCCCGTCAGACTGGCTGGCGGGTCTGGCGGAGAAGAGGAGGGTGAAAGGGTCAAAGTGCCCTGCGCTGCTGACACAATGGATTCCATACTGGATCCCATGATAGGCTTTCCAGCTCGGCGATGAATCTGCTCCCACCTGTGCCTGCATTTGTTGATGGAGTGCTGGGCCAAGCTTCGCTGGAACGCCTTTTCACTTGGAGCTTTTTGTTTGATCTCGCTGTTGGTCTCCGGGATCCGTCTGGGGGTGCCGGTGTTGCTGGCGGTGTTGGGGGAGG
>NZ_JANSIH010000398.1:0-18647 GCF_047462075.1 Synechococcus sp. R55.2 | reverse complement strand
GTTAAACCCGCGGCTAATCTACGGTAAACCTGTCAACAAACCGTTGATATAGCTCCCAAGATAACTTGAATGGGGATCCAAAACAAGGGAGACTCCCTACAACTGAGCTTGGATGCGGTCAAACAAGGCCCCATCGGCAAAAAAGCGGCTTTGGACAACCTCCCATCCGCCCAGGTCGGCGACGGTAACCCGCTTCTCAACAGGAGGGTAACGCCAGGCAAACTCTTGGGCCACCGTCGGCTCCACCGGGCGAAAGCCCACCTCGGCAAAGGCCCGCTGCGCTTCTGGGGTGAATAGGTAGTCCACAAAGGCTTCGGCCACGGCACGGGTACCTTTGCGATCCACATTGGCATCCACCACGGCTACGGGGTTGTCGATGGAAATGTTGGGGTCGGGCACCACATAGGACAGGGATTGGCCGCGCAAGCCCGCCAGGATCACCTCATGTTCGTAGGTAATCAGGGCATCCCCTTGCCCTTTCTGGAAAAAAACATCGGTGGCCTCCCGCGAGTCCCGCGGCAAAATACGGACATTTTTGTAGACCTGGGTGGTGAAGGCCAGAGCCTGGGGTTCAGGGACAGCGCTCCAGAGGGCTAAAAAGTTCCAGCGGGCGCCCCCTGAGGTCTTGGGGTTGGCGGTAACCACCTGCAAGCCGGGCCGAGCCAGATCTTGCCAAGAGCGGATCCCCTGGGGGTTGCCCTCCCGCGTCACAATCACCGCCACCGAGCGGGTGACGATCCCTTGGTTGGGGGTGCGGGCTTCCCACCCCGGCTGAATGAGACCGGCAGCCACGATGCGCTCCACATCCAGGGCCAGAGCCAAGGCCACCACATCGGCATCCAGCCCGTTGATGACCGCCCGCGATTGCGTTGCTGAGCCGCCGTAGCTGCTTTCTACGCGCACCCGTTGCCCCGTTTTCGCCAGCCAATCGGCCTCAAAAGCAGGGATGATCTGCCGGTAGGCATCCCGCGTCACCGCAAAAGAAGCGAGGAGGATCCTGACTTCCCCCTGCAATCCCCCCCCTCGGCCACAGCCGCCAAGGCCAAGCAGAAGGCAGAGCAGCAGGGATCCCATCCCCAGCCACCGTCCCCCGCTCGCCAGCAGCCTCTGGATCCCGCCTGTCTTTGTAACCTCCATAGCCGTCCTCAAAACCTCGGGCCGCCCTCGCCCCCAGCCTCTCTCCGACAGAGGGGCTCCGCTTGCTGTAGGCGGAAGGAGCAGGCCCTTGTTCCTATTCTACGGTAAGCCGGTCGGCAAACCGTTTTTATTTAAGGATCCCTAGGCAGGACAGGGGGTGGGGATCGCCGCATCGACAGCGAGATCCAGCGTGGCCTTGAGAATGCCAGGATCCTCTGGAGAAGGGTGCAACTGGAACCCCAGCCGCTGACACAGGCGGCGCATCGCCTCGTTTTCGCCAAGAACCTCGCCGGTGAGGCGCTGGATCCCTTCGCAGCGGGCCACCTGGATGAGGCGGGTCAACAGCTCCGTGCCAATCCCTTGCCGTTGGTAGGGATCCGCCACCAGCATGGCAAACTCTGCTTCTTGGGGAAAGCCATGTTTTCTGGAGAGGCGGCTGATGCCGAGGATTAAGGACTTCGTCCCGCTGACGCGATTGGCCTCTGGCTCCTGTTTTTCTGCTACTAAGGCAATCTCGCGGTCGTAATCGTTAAAGCAAATGCGGGTAAGGCGCTCGTGGGCGATGCGGGCGCTGTATTTGATCGGGTGGAAGTAGCGCAGATAGACGCTGTAATCGGAGACGTGGCGGTGAAAATCGATCACCAGAGGCTCATCTTCGGGGCGGATGGGGCGGATGGTGATGCCGTCCCGGAAGGGCCAGATGTACTGGGTGGGGTAGGGGCGGATGGCCAAAGGCACCTGGGGATCCTGCTCCGTTCGCAAAATAACGCGGGCATCGAGGGCCACCAACCCCTTGGCAGAAGCCAGCAGCGGGTTGATGTCAATTTCTCGGATGTCCTGCTGTTCGGCCACCAGTTGGCTAAAGCGCACCAAGAGCTGTTCCAGGGCCTCCAGATCGACAGCTGGGCGTCCGCGTACCCCCCTGAGGGCCTTGTAGATGAGGGTGTTTTCCATCAGGCGCCGCGCCAAGGTGGTGTTGAGGGGGGGAAGGCCAATGGAGCGATCTTGAAACACCTCCACCAGTTGTCCGCCACTGCCAAACAGCAACACCGGCCCAAATTGGGGATCCTGGCTGCTGCCCAAGATCAGCTCGTAGCCATCCGTGCCCACCAAAGGACTTTGTCCCGCTGCCACAAAGGGCTGCACCGTGACCCCCTGGAAGTGCTCGGGCCCCGCTTTTTCGGTAACGTTGCGGTAAATTTGCCCAAAAGCCCGCCGCACCACCTCGGCATCGGGCAGGTTGAGCTGCACGCCACCCACCTCGGTCTTGTGGGTGAGGGTGTGGGAGTAGAGTTTCACCACCACCGGGTAGCCCATAGCCTCGGCAGCTTCCACCGCCGCTTCGGGACTCTCAGCCACCCGCGTCGGCACCACCGGGATCCCGTAGGCGGCCAGGATCTCTTTGGACTCCGCCTCGGTTAGAAGCGTTCGACCTTCCCGCCGAGCTTGGCTAAAGGTTTGCTGCACCTTGTCGCGCTCTACCGCTGTTGAAGGGGGCAGAGTGGGGGTCTCGTAGAGGGCCTTGAGGTTGTAGCTAAATCGCCACAAATAGCCGAACACCCGCGCCGCTTGATCCGGGTAGCGGTAGGTAGGGATCCCGGCCTGGTTGAGGATCTGCTCGCCGACATCCACGCCAGCTCCCCCCATCCAACTGGCCAGAATGGGCTGCCGGGATCCGCTGCGCCGCCAGGTCTCCACCACTTTCTCAGCCGTGCGGGTGGGATCCGTCATGGCTTGGGGGGTGAGGATGACCAGACAGCCCTGGCTGCCGGGATCCCGCAACACCACTTCCAAAACTTGGGCAAAGCGCTCCGGATCTGCGTCCCCCAAAATATCAATGGGATTGCCGTGGCTCCAGTGGGGGGGCAAGAGCTGGTTAAGCTGCTCCAGGGTTTGGGGGGAGAGCTGGGCCAGGGATCCCCCGGCGCGGATGAGGGCATCGGTGGCCAGCACCCCTGGCCCGCCGGCATTGGTGAGGATGGTCAGGTGAGGGCCCTGAGGACGGGGCTGTTTGGCCAGCACCTCCGCCAGGTCGAAGAGATCTTCAATGTGATCCACCCGCAGCACGCCGCAACGGCGGAAGGCCGCATCCAACACTGCGTCGCTGCCGGTGAGGGAGCCCGTGTGGGAAGCGGCTGCTTGGGCTGCCGCCTGGGTGCGCCCCGCCTTGATGACAATGATGGGCTTGCTCAGGGCCACCTCTCGGGCCGCGGACAGAAAAGAGCGGGCATCCCCGATGGATTCCATGTACAAGACAATGCTGTGGGTATGGGGATCCTCGCCCAAGTAGTCGATTAAGTCTCCCCAGCCCACATCCAGCATCGATCCCAGAGAGATAAAGGCACTGAAGCCCACATTTTCCTGCAGGCTCCAGTCCAGGATCGAGGTGCACAGGGCCCCACTTTGGCTGATGAAGCCCACATTGCCGGGCCGGGCCATCTGGGCAGCAAAGGTGGCGTTTAAGCCCGTGTGGGGGTTTTGGATCCCTAGGCAGTTGGGGCCAATCAAGCGCAGCTTCCCAAGGACTCCGTCCCGCTGACGCGATTGGATAGTCTGCTGAATTTGCTTCTCCAGCTCCCAGCCAGCAGGGCCCGTTTCCTTGAAGCCTGCCGAGAGGATGATGGCACCCTTGACCCCCACTTCCACACACTCTTGCACCACCTCGGGCACTCCCGCTGCCGGAATGGCAATAATAGCCAGATCCACTGGCTCCGGCAAAGCGGAAAGCCGCTCATAGGCCCGGATCCCCAACACCTGGTGCCGCTTGGGATTGACGGGGTAGACCGTGCCGCCAAAGGGGTGGCTGATGAGGTTCCACAACACCGTCCGCCCCACACTGCCCTCCCGCTCCGTGGCCCCCACCACCGCCACCGAACGGGGCAGAAAAATGGGATTCAGGGGATGGGATCGGGCCCTCCAGATATCCACACTGGGATCCAGTCGTTGCCACATACCCTACTCCTTAGGCCAACACTGGTTCCGGCTGGTGGTAGAGAGCAGAATCCACCCGGCAGCCCTGATAGGCCAGGACGTACAGCTCCTTCATGTCCTGAATGAGGGGATAGCGGGGGTTGGCGCCGGTGCACTGGTCGTCAAAGGCTTGCTCCGCCATGGTCTCCAGACGGTCGTAGAACTCCCGCTCCTTCTCGCCCAGGGCCTCGCGAATGGTGGCCGGGATCTCCAGTTTCCGCTTGAGCTCTTCGATGGCCTCAATCAGGCGCATGACCTTTTCATCGTCATCCGCCCCGCCCAACTGTAGGTAATCGGCAATTTCCGCGTAGCGGTGCTTGGCGTTGGGATAGCGGTATTGGGGAAAGATGGCCTGCTTAAAGGGGGCGTCGGTGGCGTTGTAGCGGATGACGTGGGTGATCATCAGGGCATTGGCCAGGCCGTGGGGCAGATGGAAGGTGGATCCCAGCTTGTGGGCCAGGGAGTGGCACACCCCCAAAAAGGCGTTGGCAAAGGCCATGCCGGCAATGGTGGCGGCGTAGTGGACTTTTTCCCGCGCTTCGGGATCCTCGGCGCCCTTCTCGTAGGCCCGCGGCAGGTAGGTCATCAGGAGCTTGATGGCCTGCAGGGCCAGCCCATCGGTAAAATCGCTGGCCATCACCGACACATAGGCTTCCAGAGCATGGGTGAGGGCATCGATGCCGCCGTAAGCCGTTAGCTTCTTGGGCATCTTTAAGGTGAGATCCGGATCCACAATGGCCATGGTGGGGGTGAGGGCGTAGTCCGCCAGCGGGTATTTGATCCCCACCCGGTCATCGGTCACCACGGCAAAGGGCGTCACCTCGGAGCCGGTGCCGGAAGTGGTGGGGATGCAGATGAGCTGAGCTTTTTGTCCCAGTGGGGGCAGCTCGTAAACCCGCTTGCGGATGTCCATAAAGCGCATCGCCAAGCCATCAAACTCCACCTGGGGCTGCTCGTACATCAGCCACATCACCTTGGCCGCATCCATCGGGGATCCCCCGCCGACCGCAATAATCACATCCGGTTGAAACTGGCGCAACTGCTCCAGACCGCGATTGACGTTGCTGAGGGTGGGATCCGGCTCTACATCGTGGTACACATCCCAGCTCACGCGAATCTCATCCAAAACCTGGGTGATGGGATGCAACATGCCCAGTTCAAAGAGCGGCTTATCGGTCACCAAAAAGGCGCGTTTTTTGCCGGCCAATTCCCGCAGAGCAATGGGTAGACATCCGGGCTTGAAGTAAATCTTGGGCGGGATCCGAAACCAGAGCATGTTTTCCCGGCGTTGGGTCACGGTTTTGAGGTTGAGCAGGTGATGCGGCCCCACATTGTCGGAGACAGAGTTGCCCCCCCAAGTGCCACAGCCCAAGGTCAGAGAGGGATCCAGCTTGAAGTTGTAGAGATCCCCGATTGCCCCCTGGGAAGAGGGAGTATTGATCAACACTCGCGCCGTTTGTAGGGCATTCTCAAAGTAGGCAATATCGTCTCGATTGGCGGGATCTGTGTACAAAACAGAGGTATGCCCCCTGCCCCCGAAATTGACCAGTTGAACGGCCACTTCCACAGCAGCGTGAAAATCCTTGGCTCGGTAGAGGGCCAAGATGGGGGCCAATTTTTCGTAGGAGAAGGGCTCCTCAGGCCCCACCTTCTCCACTTCCCCGATCAACAGCTTGGCACCTTCGGGAACCTGGATCCCGGCCAGGGTGGCGATGGTTTGCACCGGTTGGCCCACAATGGCCGGATTGAGGCGACCGTCTTTGAGAAGGATGCGGCGCACTGCTTCGGTTTGTTCCAGATCCAAAATGTAGGCCCCCCGATGGCGAAACTCGGCCTTGACCTGCTCGTAGATGGCATCCACCACCACCACTGCCTGTTCTGAGGCACAGATCATGCCGTTGTCGAAGGTCTTGCTCAACAGAATCGAGCTGACGGCTGTGGGGATGTCGGCACTGGCATCGATCACTGCCGGGGTATTGCCCGCTCCCACCCCCAAAGACGGGTGGCCCGAAGAATAGGCCGCTTTGACCATGCCAGGCCCGCCGGTAGCCAAGATCAGCTTCACCTCAGGATGCTGCATTAAGGCCTGAGAAAGCTCGATGGTGGGCTCGTCGATCCAGCCGATCAACCCCACAGGAGCGCCCGCTGCCTCGGCAGCTTCTCTGACCACTTTGGCCGCGGCAATGGTGCATTGTTTAGCCCGCGGGTGGGGAGAAAAGATAATGCCGTTGCGGGTTTTGAGGGTGATCAGAGCCTTGAAAATTGTCGTCGAGGTAGGGTTGGTTACCGGCACAATACCTGCCAAAAGACCCACCGGTTCAGCAATTCTCTCGTAGCCAAAGCTCTCATCCCGCTCGATAACCCCGCAGGTTTTCTCGTGTTTGTATTTGTTGTAAATGTATTCCGAGGCAAAGTGATTTTTGATCACCTTGTCTTCCACAATGCCCATGCCGGTTTCCTGTACCGCCAGCTTGGCCAACGGGATCCGTTCGTTGTTGGCAGCCAGAGCGGCTTTGTGAAAAATCCGGTCTACCTGTTCTTGGGTGAAAGTTGCATATTCAGCTTGGGCAGCCTTCACCTGCTGGATCAAGGTTTCCAGCTCGGCTAGATGGGTCACTGGCATCGGTGGATCCCTCCAAAACTCATCAAGACTTAGACGATAGGAACAATTGACAATCGGATAGTTGGAAATAGTCGAATAACCCGAATGGCAATCTAGGCGCCAACAGGAGCAGGAACTTGGATTTCGGTGGTCAGGGTGGGGGGATGGGTGAGCGTATTGTGAATGATGCAGGCATCAACTGCTTTTTCCAGCCCCTTTTGATGCCTTCCGTCCAGCGGGATCCCAGTTTTTACACGAATGTGAATGTTGTCTAGGCGAGCCGGATGCTCAACTTTCTCCGCCGTGACCACCACCTCTAGTCCACTGGGATCCAACTGCCGAGCTTCCAGATATTTGACGGCATAAAAACCAACACAGGCGCCCAGAGAAGCCAGAAACCATTCCGGCGGCGTCATTCCCTGATCTCGACCGTGATTGTCCAAAGGCTGGTCGCTGAGAATGCGGTGCCCTCGGCTTTCCGCTTGGAACTGAACACCATCGCGGTAGGTGACGCAAACTTCCATTGGGGATCCCTCCTCTTGGGGTATTCTTCAGTTCACATAGAGTCCGTAAAGTTAGCCTGGGGATCAACTTGGATTCCAGTCAGCTCAGGGCCAATCTGGAGACGGTGCAGAGATTTTAGAGATTAACTGTGAATCACTTCGGATCTAAGCGTGACCTGGCTATGCTGACCCAAGCCGCAACTGCAGAATTGTCAAATAGCTACCAGTCCTTGATCCCGAAAGATTTGTAAGGCGTGATTCACCTGTTCGGGTGTGGGTGGATCGACATCGGCAAGGGTGTAAGGCAATCCCAATTGCTGCCATTTGTATTCCCCCATCTTGTGAAAGGGCAAAACTTCTACCCGCTCAACGTTAGAAAGCGTCGCCACAAACTGAGCCAAACCCTTTATGTTTTCTTCGGGATCCGTCAAGCCGGGAACCAGCACAAAACGAATCCAGGTAGGCTTGTGGATCTGGTCTAAATAGCGGGCCAGATTAAGAGTGGGTTCTAGCGAAACACCGGTGACCTTTCGATACAGCTCCGGCAGATAAGACTTGATATCCAGCAACACCAAATCTGTATGCTCCAACACAGGCTTGGCTGCTTCCAGTTGCCCATAGCCAGAAGTATCCAAAGCCGTGTGCAAGCCCAACTCATGACAGCGACGGAAGATCTCAGCTACAAAGGTGGGTTGCAGCAAAGGCTCTCCCCCGGTAGCCGTAACTCCCCCCTCTCGCAAGTAATTCTTGTAACGTTGGATCTCGGCAATTAAAGACTCAACCGTAACAAGCTGTCCCGCCTCCGGATCCCGACAGTCAGGGTTGTGGCAATACAAACAGCGAAGTGGACAACCCTGTGTAAAAATTACGAAGCGGATTCCTGGCCCATCGACGGTGCCACAGGTTTCCACCGAGTGAATGCGCCCAGCAATTGGTGTCAGGGGGTTCATAACGGTATCCATACTTTTATCCTGGATGACTTTTGCAAAATATCAATCAATCTTGAGGTTTTCTTCCAGATTGCTAACTCAGGTTAAATAGAACACAGTTTCCATTTCTCTTTGGATTAGGTTGGGACTAGATTTTTTTAGATCCCTAGGGTCTTTTAGCTAGACCGCTGCTATCCTGGCTGGAAGGGAGAAAGGGGGATAAAAAGCCGAAAGGGCAGCTTGGGGATCCCACCCAGCTCAGACCGATGGGTCGTGTGGGCTAGGCACGGAGGTATCCACCGTGATGCCGTGCAGGCGGTGGGCCTTGGGATCAAAATCCTTCGGGAAATGGGTATAGGCATCGACATCTGCGTGATCCAGCAGGGCGCCTTCTAAGAGGGCCTCTCGAAAATCGCTGCCAAAGAGGAGACATCCCCGCAGATCGGCTCCCAATAGGTTGGCTCCGCTGAAGTCGGCAAAACTGAGATCGCACCCCCGCAAATTAGCCCCCGCCAAGTTGGCCCCACTGAAATCGGCATAGCTGAGATCGGCGCCAGCCAAATGGATCCCCTGCAGGTTAGCCCCTTGCAAATCGATCTCCCGAAAATCGCGCCGTCCTGAGGCATACTGGCTGACCAGATCCGCAGCGCTACAAACAGTCATCGTCATCGGGCCTCCTCGGTTATCGATGGGGGATCCCTTCCATCGACCCCGGTATGGGCGGACTTCAGGGATCCCCAGGCTGGTCTTTTAGCAGTGTTGATGGAACGTGCGGTTAATGACATCCAGTTGCTGCTCGCGGGTGAGCTTGATGAAGTTCACCGCATAGCCGGAAACCCGGATGGTGAGCTGTGGGTAGAGCTCCGGGTGCTCCATGGCATGCAGCAGGGTCTCGCGGTTGAGAACATTGACGTTGAGGTGGAAACCGCCATCCCGCATGTAGCCATCCAGCAGCCCCACTAGATTGGCAACCCGCTCCTCCGCTGTGCGACCTAGGGCCGCCGGCACAATCGAGAAGGTGTTGGAGATCCCATCCAGAGCGTCGTCGTAGGGCAGCTTGGCCACCGAAGCCAGCGACGCCACCGCCCCCTTGGTGTCCCGGCCGTGCATGGGGTTGGCCCCTGGGGCAAAGGGTTCGCCCGCTCGCCGCCCATCGGGAGTATTGCCGGTTTTCTTGCCGTAGACCACGTTGGAGGTGATGGTGAGGATGGACTGGGTGGGCACCGCATTGCGGTAGGTCTTGTGCTTGCGCAGCTCCGCCATGAAGGTCTGCACCAGTTGCACCGCAATGGAGTCAACTCGGTCGTCGTTGTTGCCGTATTTGGGGAAGTCGCCCTCCACCGCGTAATCCACCACTAGGCCCCGCTCATCCCGGATGGCCCGTACCCGCGCGTATTTGATGGCAGACAGGGAGTCGGCAGTTACCGACAGGCCGGCCAGCCCAAAGGCCATCGTGCGCAGGATGTCCCGGTCGTGGAGGGCCATCTCCAGGCGCTCGTAGCAGTACTTGTCGTGCATGTAGTGGATGATGTTCATGGTGTTGACGTAGGTTTTGGCCAGCCAGGCCATCATCTGCGCCATGCGCGGCCACACCTCGTCGTACTCCAGCACGTCGGCGGTGATGGGGGCATAGGCCGGGGCCACCTGCTCGCCGGAGATCTCGTCCCGACCGCCGTTGATGGCGTAGAGCAGGCACTTGGCCAAGTTCACCCGCGCTCCAAAAAACTGCATCTGCTTGCCGATGCGCATGGCCGACACACAGCAGGCGATGCCGTAGTCATCCCCCCAGTAGGGGCGCATCAAGTCGTCGTTTTCGTACTGGATGGAGCTGGTTTCGATGGAGACCTTGGCGCAGTAGCGCTTGAAGGCTTCCGGCAGCCGCTCCGACCAAAGCACGGTCAAGTTGGGCTCTGGCGCCGGCCCCAGGTTGTAAAGGGTGTGCAGCATGCGGAAGCTGGTTTTGGTAACCAAAGGCCGCCCATCCAGGCCCATGCCGCCGATGCACTCGGTAACCCAGGTGGGATCCCCGCTGAACAGCTCGTTGTATTCAGGGGTGCGCAAAAACCGCACCATGCGCAGCTTCATGACGAAGTGGTCGATGAGCTCCTGCGCTTCTTCTTCGGTGAGGATCCCGGCCTGCAGATCCCGCTCGATGTAGATGTCCAGGAAGGTGGACACCCGCCCCAAGGACATGGCTGCCCCGTTTTGCTCCTTGACCGCTGCCAAGTAGGCCAGGTACAGCCATTGGATGGCTTCGCGGGCGTTGGCCGCCGGACGGCCCAGGTCAAACCCGTAGCGGGATCCCATCTCTTTCAGCTCTTGCAGGGCTTTGATCTGCTCGGAGAGCTCCTCCCGCAGGCGGATGGTCTCTTCGTCCATCGTGTCCAGGTCTAGGCTGGCTTTTTGGGCCTGCTTGTCTTCGATGAGCCGATCCACCCCGTAGAGGGCCACCCGCCGGTAGTCCCCGATGATGCGACCCCGACCGTAGGCATCCGGCAGGCCGGTGATGATCCCAGAGCGGCGGCAGCGGCGCATCTCTTCGGTGTAGGCATCGAAAACGCCGTCGTTGTGGGTTTTGCGGTACTGGGTGAAGATTTCCTTGGTGCGCGGATCCAGCTCATAGCCATAGGCTTTGAGGGAAGACTCCACCACGCGGATGCCGCCAAAGGGCAGGATGGCCCGCTTTAGAGGCTTGTCCGTCTGCAGCCCCACAATCTGTTCCAACTCTGGGTCGATGTAGCCAGGGGCGTGGCTGGTGATGGTAGAGGGAACGGCGGTATCGGCGTCCAGGATCCCTCGCTCTCGCTCCAGAGCCATCAAATCCTTGACCTTGGCCCACAGCCGCTGGGTGCGCTCGGTGGCTGCAGCTAAAAAGGTTTCATCGCCGGTGTAGGGGGTGTAATTCCGTTGAATAAAGTCTCTGACATCGATGCAGCGCTGCCAGGATCCCGGCGCAAAATCGCTCAAAATTCTTTGACCGTCTGCGTTGGATCCCGTCCTTGGTTGCGCCTTCAATTCTGTAGGTGATGCTACAGAACGCTGCACACTGGCAACCATAACCATCCTCCCGGCTGTTACGCCTGATAATCTATCGACAAGGCGAGGTGACACCTCGGCAGTTGCCCCACGCAGGCTTAAAAAAGAGCCAAAGAACTACCCAATCTCTGCAAGGCTTCCAGGGATCCTACGAAGGGCTTTTAGCAACTCTTCTGTTTCTTTTTTAGGCGTTCTAAATACACCTCGCCTAATCCAATTTTAGTCCCTTGCGCTCTGAGGATATTTTCGGTCGCGTGGTTTTTTAATCTTATTTTTATCCTATTTTTTAACACTGTCTTAATGCCTTCTTAATGTTGTTTTACGCTTTTCCATCGGCAAATGGCGGGCCTATGCTGAGGTAGGGCGGCCCAGGTCGCCTGTTGCCGTGAGAACGTCAGGACACTCGACGTTCGCGTTAGCAGTGCTTTGCTCTATGAACCAGTCCAATCGAATCGTCCAAGGGATCCACCACCTGCACTTCTATCTTTGGGATCTGCCCCGTTGGCAGGAACACTTTTGTCAGGTTTGGGGCTTCCGGGTGGAAGGACAGCTCGGCAGCACCCTCTGTCTGCGTCAGGGATCCCTGCGCTTGCGCCTGTCTCAGCCTGCTTGCCCTGGGGATGAGGTGGATCGCTATTTACAGCAACATTCCCCTGGCGTGGTGGATGTGGCCTTAGCGGTGGGGGAGCAAGAGCTGTCGGGCTTGGCAGAGCTTTTGCAGAGGCGAGGAGCCCAAGTGGAGTGGATCCCGGCAGAAGACGAAGGCTGCCCTGCTCTGTGCCTGCGCACTCCTTATGGACTCAGGCATTCTTTGATCCCCAGCTCAGGGATCCTCGATTCAGCTCCCGCCGAGGAGAACTTGTTTTCCCACTGGGATCATGTGGTGTTGAATGTGGAGCGGGGATCCCTGCAGGCGGCAGCGGATTGGTATGGGCAGGTGCTGGGTTGGCGGCCTTTGTATCGCTACAGCATCCGCACCGACAACTCCGGCCTAGAAAGTGTGGTGGTGGGAGATCCTGAAGCAGGGATCCAATTGGCCATCAACGAGCCCACCTGTGCCGCTTCCCAGATTCAAGAGTTTTTGGATGCCCATCGTGGCCCCGGCCTGCAACATGCGGCGTTGCATAGCTCGGATATCGTTGCCGGTGTGCGCCGGCTGCGACAGGGGGGCGTAAACTTTCTGCAGGTGCCGTCGGAGTATTACACAAACCTGGCAAGGGAGCTGGCTTCTGGAGCAATACTCCGTTCTGGTGGGTTGCCCCCCGCCATCTCCTGGCACGACTTGGTGGAGCAGCAGCTCCTTTTGGATGCCACCTTGCCTGCTTCTGATTCCCCACACCCCCCCCTGTTGTTGCAAACCTTCACTCAGCCTCTGTTTGGTCGGCCCACGTTTTTTTTCGAGGTCATCCAACGATTGGGTGGAGCCACAGGCTTTGGCGAAGCCAATTTTCAAGCCCTGTTTGAAGCTCTAGAACGCCAACAGCGACAACGGCAGAAGGCTCGGGCCTGTTAACACCCTCGTCAACGCTCTGGGGATCCGGTGGGAGCACTAGGGGAATGTCTCCAGTTCAATCAACACAACTGCACCCAGAGTTTCCAGCCGACCGTTCGGGTATGCGGAAGGCGGTCAACTCAAGACAATTGGGCAGCAACGGCTTTCAACAGGTGTTTTTGGTCAACGGGCTTCGTCAAATAGGCATCGGAGCCAAAGCATAACCCCTGTTCAATCTCTTCGGGAGAGATTTTCGAGGAGAGAAAGACAAAGGGGATGTGAGCCGTGGACTGATCCCATCTCAGAGCATCCAGCACCCCATAGCCGTTCAGCTTGGGCATCACCACATCGCACAACACCAAGTCCGGCATCAGCGTGCGCACCATCTGCAAACCCTCCTCTCCATCGGTGGCCGCCACCGCGTCGTACCCCGCTCTTTGCAACACCTTCTGCAGGTAGGTACGGATAGAGGGTTCGTCTTCAATCACCAGGATGCGTTTGGACATAACTTTGTAAAAAATTAAACAAAGACCTGGCCCAACCTGTCGGGCCTACTGTCCGCCTTCCCGGAGCCAGAGAGATCCGAGTTGATGCAAGAACAAGTCGAAGAACTACAGCTGCAGCATAGGGAAACTCTGGAAAAAAAAACTCCGCCAAATCGCTCATTCTGGGATCTCCCTGCTCTGCAAAAATCCTGATAGAGTGCGGAACAACTTTCCTCATCCGTAGATTTGCGGTTATGCCAGGTAGCCCAAACTCCTCTCCTCCTTTGGGAGAGGGGCCGGGGGGGAGGGCAGCCTATTCTGAGGTCAGTTGTCGTTCCATCAGGCGGGCGAGAGCGGCGGTGGGAGTGGTCTGCCCTTGCAGCAACTGGTGAACCTCTTGAGTAATGGGCACGGGGATCCCGTGTTGGGCGGCAATTTTTACAACGACCGGAGCTGTGTAAACGCCCTCGGCAGTACCCTCCATTTCGGCCAAAATCTGCGACAAAGGCTTGCCCTGGCCCAGCCCGTAGCCCACCCGGTAGTTGCGACTGAGGGAACTGTGACAGGTGGCCAGCAGATCCCCCAACCCCGACAGGCCGTTGAAGGTTTCTGCCCGTGCCCCCAGCTTGGATCCCACCCGGATCATCTCTGCCAGGCCGCGGGTAACCAGAGCCGCACGAGCATTGGCCCCCAGTTGCAAGCCATCACACACGCCAACAGCGATGGCGATAACATTTTTCAGGGTGCCGCCTAGCTCCACTCCCAGCGGATCGCTGCTGGTATAGAGGCGGAACCGCTCCGAGGAAAGGGCATACTGCACCTGCACAGCGGCCCAGGGATCCCGGCTGGCCACCACTGCTGCTGCCGGCAAGCCTTGGCGGATCTCCGCCGAAAGATTAGGCCCCGAGAGCACCACCAGGGGCTGCTCCGGGAAGGTGGCCCCCCAAATTTGGGTAGGGGTCAGAAGCTGCAGTGGATCCAACCCTTTGGTGGCCGAGACCAAAATTGCCTGCGGTGGGATCCCCACCTGGCGCACTGCTTCCACCACAGGGCGCACCCCCGCCATAGAGACGGCTGAGATGAGAATTTGGGATCCCTGGAGCACCTCTGCCAAATCCAGGCCCTTGCGGCGATCCCAAACCCGCACCCGGTGCCCTTGCCCCTGAGCCAGCATTGCCAGGGTACTTCCCCAAGCCCCGGCTCCCAAAATGGCAACGCTTTGCGGGGATGTTGGGCTTTGGCCTTCTGCGCTAGTGTTCATCTAATCTGTTCACCCGCAGACTTTCTCTTAAGCTTTCTTCGTAGGATGCCTCTCAAAAAACCTGCACCGGCGAAGGGAAGACCAACGGCAAAGGTTAGTATGGGTGGATACCAAATCATGGGTTAGCTCGAGAGCAGACGACATGGCAGAAGCAGGGATCCCCCGTCTTCCTCCTGAGGTAGCCGCCAAGATGGGAACCTGGCAGCACGGCTATGCCCTTACCAATGGCATTCAACTGCACTATGTCACCCAAGGGGAAGGGGAGCTGGCGATCTTGTTGCACGGTTTCCCGGAGTTTTGGTACTCCTGGCGGCATCAGATTCCGGTGTTGGCGCAGCGGTTTCGCGTGGTGGCACCCGATATGCGCGGCTACAACGATTCCGACAAACCGGATCACGGCTATGACCTGGATACCCTTACCGAGGATATCCGCGGCTTGCTAAGCCACTTTGGGGCCCGAAGAGCGGTGGTCGTAGCCCACGATTGGGGGGGAGCCATTGCCTGGCACTGGGCGCAATTTTTCCCTGAGGAGATTCGCAAGCTGGCCGTCCTCAATTCTCCCCATCCGGCCTGCTTCCGGCGGGAGTTCTTGAGCAACTTGGATCAACTGCGCCGCAGTTGGTACTTGTTCTTTTTTCAATTGCCTTGGCTGCCAGAGTGGGTGCTGCAATGGGACTTGGGAGATTGGGTGCGCCGCATTTTCCAGGAAACTTCGGTGCGCAAAAGCGCCTTCACCCGCCACGACCTCAAGCTCTACCAAGAGGCCCTCTCCAAACCCAAGGTTCTCACCTCTGCCCTCAACTACTACCGCCAGCTTTTTAACCTGCCCACTTTGCAGAACCTGTTTTTGCAGCCCATGCGGCAAATCCTCGCCCCCACCCTGCTGATTTGGGGAGAAGAAGACTTTGCCCTCAGCCGCGAGCTAACCGAGGGGATGGATCCCTTTTTCCCCAACGGCCTGCGCAAGGAGTACATCCCCGAATGCGGCCATTGGGCGCAGCAGGAAGCTCCGCAAACGGTCAATCGGCTGCTGATGGAGTTTCTCTAGCGGGCCGGGCTTGGGATCCGCTCTTTACCATCTTCAAGGGTTGACCCTAGAATAATCCACTGAATTCTACGGGAGAACCGGCATGGCCCTGGAGTATCCATCCCATCTGCGCTACGTGGACACCCACGAGTACATCCATGTCGAGGATGATATTGCGGTGATTGGGATCACAGCTTATGCCGTCGATCAACTGGGGGATATCGTTTTCGTGGGCTTGCCCGAAGAAGGGACAGAGATTGAAAAAGGGGAAAGCTTTGGCTCGGTGGAATCGGTCAAAGCCGTCGAAGATCTCTATGCCCCTCTTTCTGGAGAGGTGGTGGCCGTGAATACAGCGGTGGTGGAGAGCCCCGAAAGCCTTGCTGACGATCCCTATGGCGATGGCTGGCTGATCAAGGTGCGCATTGCCAACCCCGAAGACTTGGAAGACACCATGAGTGCCGAAGCCTACGCCAGTTTGGTGGAGGGATCCTGAACCCCAACAGGTGGCCTCGAGCTACAGGAAAGTCTCTCGGTTACCACCCTCAGCTTTGGCCCGGTAGAGGGCTTTGTCGGCAGCAGCCAGCAGACTTTGTGGGTCAGTTCCTTCTTCCAGCTCCAGCAGAGAGGCGATGCCCACGCTGCAGCTCAGGGAGATGATCTCCGCTTCCACCTGCACCGACAGGGACTGGACGGCCTGCCGCAAGCGTTCTGTCAGCCCCAAGATTTGCGGGTTTGGGATCCCACGCACCAATAGGGCAAACTCATCGCCCCCCAAGCGGGCCACCAGATCATCTTGGCGAACGTGAGCTTGCAATCGCCGCGCCACCTGGATTAAGGTTTGATCCCCAACCCAGTGCCCCCAGCGGTCGTTGATTTGCTTAAACCCATCCAAATCCAGGTAGAGCACGTGGAGAGGAATTTGATGGCGAAGAGCAAAGGGGATCTCCAGCTCCAGTTGCTTCAGGAAAAAACGTCGGTTATACAGACCGGTTAGCGGGTCATAGAGGGCAGCAGTGGCCATTTGCAAAAAGAAGGCTTCTTCTGCCGCGTTGTAGTAGGCAAACTTGAGGGTGCTGGCCCCCACTTGAATGTAATCTCCATCCTTCAGGAGAACGCGGCTGACGCGCTCGCCGTTAACATATGTGCCGTTGAGGCTCTCCAGGTCGGTGAGGACATAACCTTCATCTTCTCTCTCCAGCCGACAGTGCTGCCGGGAGACGGCGTGATCCAAGAGCTGAATGTCCGCGCGGTGGCTGCGCCCCAAAACCCCACCCCTTGCCAAGGGAAACGTCATGCCCACATTGGCACCGCTGAGCACCGTTAGAAAGGCCGCAGTTGCCTCAGGCTGGGGTCTGCGCTCGTAAAACTCCAAGGGGATCTGAGTGGTTGGCTCCTCTGGCAACTGAGAGAGAGGGTCGAGAGGCATGGAGAGGTCCAACGAATTGTGCGGGTTAGCAGTAAGCACTCGTTATATCCGTATTATGCCGGTTTTCCCAAGGGCGCATTTGGGTAGATGGGGGTCGTCTTGCCGGTTCTGATCTGTAAACCTGCGGAACTCTGGAGTTTATCGTATACCATCGCACGCGGTGAGGCCCTCAGTTGAGAGCTACGCGAGGATTCCATCCCGCCTGCGCGGTTGTATCGGCCAGCTGTGGGAAGAAGCTCAATGGCAAACCCCAATTTCCCCAGGATCCCAAGTATTTTTCGGGATAACTCAAAAAACGGGTTCGGTTTGCCCCTCGTTCCCTGATTTCGAGAAGAGGCTCTCTCCTCTATGTCCTACAGATCCTCTGACTTCTGAAGAGTTGCCGAGGCGGCCTAGAATGGGTCTGGGATCCCTGAGAGGAGGAGTGGGGCATGATCAGGCCCAATTCTGCCCATCTATTGACTCCGGATTTTCGCCTCAGCCTGTCGGTGTTGGCTTTGGCGGTACCGTTGTTCTGGCTTTCGCTTTGGGCGGGGCTGGGGGTGGGTCTGTTCGGCCTGTTTTTGATGGTGCAGACCTCTCTGATCGGGCTGGCCTTTACCAGGACGGCGCTGCAGGTCTACAGCGGCTCCAAGCGCATCCGCGAGTTTCCCTACAGCGAGTGGCAGGATTGGCAAATTTTCTGGCCGCCGCTGCCGGTGTTGTTCTTTTTCCGAGAAACCAAAAGCATTCATTTTTTGCCGATGCTGTTTAACCCTGCTGAGCTGAAGATGTGTTTGGAAGAGCGGGTGGGCCATCTCCGCGCCCAACATCGGTCTCAAGGATCCCCGCCGATTGCTGGTCCGGGTAGCTCCCGCCGATGAGTGGCTCCGCCTTGTGGGTTTGGCAGCAGGCAGAGAGATGGCGCTGGCTGGAGTGTCAGCTTTTGGCGGAGTGGCCTCACGCTTTTGGCTCTCGCCAAGGTCATCCCCATCCCCCATCTCAGTTGGCCGCTCGGCTGCAACTGCCCCCTGAACGGGCCGCGTGGGGCCATCAGGTGCATGGCTGCAACTGGGTTTGGGCAGATGGGATCACGGAAACCCTTGGACAGAAGGGAGAGCAGGACTGCTCTGTTGGTCAAGGGATCTCTACCCGTTCTCAGGCGGATGCGGTCATTGCCCGCCGCCAAGGGGATTCTGCCTGGGTCTGCACCGCTGACTGTGTGCCGATTTTGGTGGCCAGTCGAGAATGGGTGGCGGCCATTCACGCCGGGTGGAGAGGCACTGCTGCGGGGATTTTGCCCAAGGTGCTGCAGGAGTTTCTCCGGGCGGGGATCCCTGCTGCTGGGATCCGCGTGGCCATCGGGCCTTCCATTTCGGGGTCGGTCTATCAGGTGTCAGAGGAGGTGGCGGAGCAGGTGCTGCAAAGCCTACCCCCAGGGCTGGATGCCCGCGCCGCCCTGTTGCCCGATCCTCTGCCCGGCAAGGTTCGCCTGGATCTGCGCTGGGTCAACGGTGCCCAAGCCCAAGCCAAAGGGATCCCCCCTGAACACATTGCCGTCAGCCCCCATTGCACCCTCAGCCAGCCCCAAGATTTCTTTTCCTATCGCCGCGATGGATCCCTGAAGGATGAGCAGGGCCGTCATTGCGTGCAGTGGTCGGGAATCGGCCTGCGGCCGTAGGCAGACTTGACCCAGTTCTGCCCGGAGGAACGGGAAGTAGTGGCTATAATTGCGCTCAAGACAGGGCTGATACATTTACGCTGAACACTGCTGAACATCACTGTTCAACTATGCAGCGA
>NZ_JANSIH010000397.1:0-2876 GCF_047462075.1 Synechococcus sp. R55.2 | reverse complement strand
CGTTTTTTTTTTTTTATTTATCCTAGACTTGTTTCCAATTTCTAGGGATACCCCCGAAGGGGGAACATCCGAAGAGCTTGGCCAGAGCCCGCAAAAAGATGGCGATGTTTCCAATTTCTAGGGATCCCCCCGAAGGGGGAACTACGGAACCCTCTTTCTGTGACCTCCACCCGCTTCCTGAAGTTTCCAATTTCTAGGGATCCCCCCGAAGGGGGAACTAGGAGGAGTTAAACTAGACCAAGAGCTTTCAAGATGTTTCCAATTTCTAGGGATCCCCCCGAAGGGGGAACTTCTATCCCGATGAGGGAGGAGGATTCCATGCAACTGGTTTCCAATTTCTAGGGATCCCCCCGAAGGGGGAACCCCGCGTTGCGGTATCAAGCACTGTTGTTGATGTTATAGTTTCCAATTTCTAGGGATCCCCCCGAAGGGGGAACAGGTTAGGAAACTATTTAGTTACCGGGATAAAGAAATCGACTGTTTCCAATTTCTAGGGATCCCCCCGAAGGGGGAACCTGTGAGTAATTGAAGCACCAATCCTCGAAGCTTGACGGTTGTTTCCAATTTCTAGGGATCCCCCCGAAGGGGGAACCCGCCCGAGAAAGTTTCCCAAAGTATCGGGAGGCTGCTAAAGTTTCCAATTTCTAGGGATCCCCCCGAAGGGGGAACTTGGGTGGTTCATAGAGTTTCTTACCAAAGCTGTAAGCGTAGTTTCCAATTTCTAGGGATCCCCCCGAAGGGGGAACCAGTTAACCTCCCTTTTCAGGGATAAAAGAACACCCAGGTGTGGTTTCCAATTTCTAGGGATCCCCCCGAAGGGGGAACCTTGATAAGTACAGCTTCGATTGGGACAATTATTCCTGGCGTTTCCAATTTCTAGGGATCCCCCCGAAGGGGGAACCGCTAACACGCCGGTGCCCATATATCCAGTAGTATGTATAAAGGGTTTCCAATTTCTAGGGATCCCCCCGAAGGGGGAACCAATACTAAACGTAATTAATAGCTATGTTAATAAGAATATGGAGTTTCCAATTTCTAGGGATCCCCCCGAAGGGGGAACCGCCGATGGAAGATACCTGCTCGCCATTCCCTACCACGAAGTTTCCAATTTCTAGGGATCCCCCCGAAGGGGGAACCAGCTAATCTAGTTCTCTTTCAAAGGCTGCCAATCAGGCAGGTTTCCAATTTCTAGGGATCCCCCCGAAGGGGGAACCGTTCCTCTACGTGCCTTTTCATACAGGCACGTTTATAGAGTTTCCAATTTCTAGGGATCCCCCCGAAGGGGGAACATCTTGGGCGCCTATGGGGTGACCGGGGTTTGTTGGGAGAGGTTTCCAATTTCTAGGGATCCCCCCGAAGGGGGAACTTTCTTCCCACGAAAGGGAGGTACATTATGAAGATGAGTTTCCAATTTCTAGGGATCCCCCCGAAGGGGGAACCGTTTTGTGATCATGATGGCCATTTCAACCTCCAACTGGCAGGTTTCCAATTTCTAGGGATCCCCCCGAAGGGGGAACCCTGCTGATGTTCCAGAAGACGCGGTGATTGTCTGGGGGATTTCCAATTTCTAGGGATCCCCCCGAAGGGGGAACCGGCTGTCGACGGTCCAAACGTAGTCGGGATCCGTCGATATTTCCAATTTCTAGGGATCCCCCCGAAGGGGGAACCTGTATTTGGGGTCGACCTTGAAGTCTTCTGTTACTACGACGTGATTTCCAATTTCTAGGGATCCCCCCGAAGGGGGAACCTAGAAAGAACACCCAGGTGAAATACCTGGGTGTTGGGGTTTCCAATTTCTAGGGATCCCCCCGAAGGGGGAACCTCGATACGCAGTCTAATCAGACTGCGCAGAGCTTTGTTTGTTTCCAATTTCTAGGGATCCCCCCGAAGGGGGAACCTATTAAATACAGTACCAGCAACTCTAATGTGTATGTAAGTTGTTTCCAATTTCTAGGGATCCCCCCGAAGGGGGAACAAAGGGAATAAAGAACACCCAGGAGATAATCCTGGGTGGTTTCCAATTTCTAGGGATCCCCCCGAAGGGGGAACGCTGGATGGCCCGCCTCCACTCAAAGAAGAGCTCTTTTCCAATTTCTAGGGATCCCCCCGAAGGGGGAACCGTAGTGCTGTTAGGTGGGCTGGGGGGGAGTTGGGTCTTTTCCAATTTCTAGGGATCCCCCCGAAGGGGGAACCAACAATTTGGTACAGACTGCATTCGTATTAACGGGGTATTTCCAATTTCTAGGGATCCCCCCGAAGGGGGAACCTCACCGACCTCGAACAGTGGGATCCCGTCGAACTCACATTTCCAATTTCTAGGGATCCCCCCGAAGGGGGAACCAAGACTGCGGGTTTTTACCATCTTAGAGACCTGTAGGTCTTTCCAATTTCTAGGGATCCCCCCGAAGGGGGAACCAGTATAACGTTATGTACGCATTCAGCGTACAGTCCAACATAGTCTTTCCAATTTCTAGGGATCCCCCCGAAGGGGGAACCCAGCAGAAGCTAGAGCTAATGAGGAGAATAGAAGTCAACTTTCCAATTTCTAGGGATCCCCCCGAAGGGGGAACCGTACACAAACGGAGCTGACCATACGGATGCGGTAATTCTTTCCAATTTCTAGGGATCCCCCCGAAGGGGGAACGAGGTAGTAATGCATAGGCTTCTGCACTTAAGCTTGTACGTGAGCTTTCCAATTTCTAGGGATCCCCCCGAAGGGGGAACCTTTACTAGGGCTTCCCAGTAAAGACCTCGATATTGAGGTCTTTTTCCAATTTCTAGGGATCCCCCCGAAGGGGGAACCCCGTCCTTACACCAATGCCTGAGAGGGGTTGGTGAGTTTTCCAATTTCTAGGGATCCCCCCGAAGGGGGAACA
>NZ_JANSIH010000396.1:0-18679 GCF_047462075.1 Synechococcus sp. R55.2 | reverse complement strand
AGATGTGTTTAAGAGTCAGTGATGAGTCAGGGCGCGGGCCTTCTGCAACGAGGCAATCGCCTGCTCCAAGTCCCCCAGTTCTAGGTGGACGTTGCCCAAAACATAGAGCAGCTCTGAGGAGTTGGGCACCATGGCCACGGCCAGTTGCAGGCGGCGCAGCGCTTCTTCCGTCTGGCCAAACTGGGCTAACCGCAGCGAGTCGGTGGCCAGTTGCAGCGCTTGGGCCTGCATCAAGCCCCCATTGGGCAAAGGGATGTGCAGCAACACCTGGGCCTGGGCAGAGCTCCACCCTCCCATCCCCAACACAACTGCCAGGCCCACCGACAAGGCTTGCCAGGGCCGGATGGATAACCGAAATAACAGTGGCGGCATGATACCCACGCGATAAACAGGCCATGCCCATGTTAGCTGCAACAGCCGGGGATCCCTACGTCTTGGTGTTCTCTTCTGCAGCGGCCATTTGAAAGGGCTCTTGAGCTGCTCATGCTCTTCTGCCTGTTGCTGAGGGTGCCCCGGCTTACACAGAGGTGGATAGGCCATGGTTTACCAGCCGAGAGCAGCCAAATCAGAGGCGCCGCCACCGCCGCCCCGATTGGGTGAGCAGATCTTCGGCAGCCTTTGGCCCCCAAGTGCCGGCCTCATAGGTGAACAGAGGCGGTGCAGCACCGCCGCCATTGCCGCTGCCGGGCTCAGACTCCCAGGCCGATAACACCGGCGTCACCACCCGCCAGGCCGCTTCAACCTCATCGGCACGGGTAAACAGCGTTGGATCTCCCAACAGACAATCCAGGAGCAGGCGATCGTAAGCATCCGGTGTACTCGCTCCAAAGGCAGTCCCATAGCGGAAATCCATATCCACCGAGCGGGTGCGGATCTCTGGCCCCGGCATCTTGGCCTCAAAGCGCAACGAGATGCCCTCATTGGGTTGGATGCGCAGTACCAGGATGTTGGGACTCACCTCCCGAGCTGCCGATTGGAACAGGGAAAGGGGCACCTGCTTAAAGTGAATGGCCACCTCCGAAACCTTCTTGGGCAGGCGTTTCCCAGTGCGCAAGTAGAAGGGCACCCCCTTCCACCGCCAGGTGTCACACTCCAGTCTCAGAGCGACGTAGGTGGGGGTTTTGGACTGGGGATTGACATTGGGCTCCTGCCGATAGCCCAGCACCGGCTTGCCGGCGATCCAGCCAGGGCCGTACTGCGCCCGCACCGCTGCGGCTGCCACATTGCGGGTATCGGCTAGGCGGGTGGCCTGCAGCACCTTGGTTTTTTCGTTGCGCACCCCATCGCTGCGCAAAGAGACGGGCGGCTCCATGGCTGTGAGGCAATAGACCTGCATCAGGTGGTTCTGCACCATGTCCCGCAGGGCGCCGGCAGCATCGTAGTAGCCGGCTCGATCCTCCACCCCCACGGTTTCCGCTACGGTGATCTGCACATGGTCGATGTAGTTGCGGTTCCAGAGGGGCTCAAAAATGGCGTTGGCAAAGCGGAAGACCAGCAAATTCTGCACCGTCTCTTTGCCCAAGTAATGATCGATGCGGTAGACCTGCTCTTCCTGGCAAATCCGCTGCAGGATGCGGTTGAGCTCCTGGGCCGAGGTGAGATCGTGGCCGAAGGGCTTTTCGATCACCACCCGCGTTTTGGTCGGATCGGCCACCATACCGGCTGCCCCCAACTGTTGGATGGCCTGAGCATAAAAGTCCGGCGCCACCGCCAGATAGAACACCCGGTGGCCACGGGTGCCCCGCTCCTCATCCAACTGGCTGAGCAGTTGCTTCAGGCGAAGATAGCCTTCTGGATCCCCGATATCCAGGCGGCAATAGAACAGGCGGCTGGCGAAGTCCTGCCAGAGGGCCTCCGGCCCCAAGTCCTGGGGGGCAAACTCCTGCACGGCAGCCCGCATCTTTTCCCGATAAACCTCGTGAGTCCAATCGCGGCGGGCCACCCCCACCAAAGTAAACTCCGGCGGCAGCCGCCGCTGCCCAAACAGCCGGTAGTAGGCCGGGATCAGCTTGCGGGCGGCCAGATCCCCAGAAGCGCCAAACTGCACCACAATGCAGGGATCCGGGGTGCGTTCTTGGTTGAGACCAACGCGAAGGGGGTTTTCTGCCAGGGTTACCATAGGCCAGCTTGGCTCAAAGAGAAGGATTGGGAAGAACCTAGGGCACCAGAGAACCCTCTAGGCAGCGCAGCACTTCTTCCACGTTCTCGCGGCTGCCGATGATAAGGGGCACCCGTTGGTGGAGAGATTGGGGGACGATGTCTAGGATGGCCTCGGTGCCAGTGGTGGCCGCCCCGCCCGCCTGCTCGGCCAGAAAAGCCAGGGGGTTGGCCTCGTACATCAGGCGCAGCTTGCCCTCCGGTTTTTTCTGGGTGCCGGGATAGAGGTAAACTCCGCCCTGCAGGAGAATGCGGTGAAAATCCGCCACCAGAGCGCCGCTGTAACGGGAGATGTAGCCATCGCGGCGGTGAACATACCGGACATAGTTCTGGATCCCTTCGCTCCACTGGCAAAAATAGCCCTCGTTGAGGCTGTAGACGGAGCCGCGTTCAGGAATGCGGATGTCGCTGCGGGAGAGGATAAATTCCCCCAAGCTGGGATCCAACGTAAAACCGTGTACCCCCTTGCCGACGGAATAGACCAGTTGGGTGCTGGGGCCGTAGAGAATATATCCCGCAGCCAGTTGGCGACGGCCCGGTTGCAGCAGGTCTTGGTTGTCCGCTTCCGGGCGATCCTCAAGAGGGTGAAGGACGGAGAAGATGGAGCCGACGCTGAGGTTGGCGTCAATGTTGGAGGATCCATCCAGGGGATCGATCATCAGGGCCAGGCGGCTGAGGGAGCAGTTTTCCGGCAGGCGAGCCGGGGTTTTCATCTCTTCCGAGACCAGCCGACACACCAGGCCCGTTTGCTCCAAAGCGCGAATGAAGGCCCGGTTGGCATAGTCATCCATCTGTTGCTGTTCTTCCCCTTGGACATTGAGGCTGCCGGTAACCCCCAGCGCCCCTTCGATCAGTCCTGCCTGACTCAGCCGCCGGGCGATCATCTTGCCGGCCAGGGCAATGCGGTTCATCAGGGCGCTGAAGTCTTGGGCCTCTGCCGTAAAACTGCCAAACTGCTGTAAAACATGACGGGAGAGGGTGAGCACATCCCGCAACATCTCCCGTGAGGACTCCGTCCCGCTAACGCGGTCGGCACTGCTGGGCACTGCAGGCGAGGGGAGGGGAGAGCTGAGAACCATACGAGGCTTCGCCAACACGAAGGGGAAACACCAACACCCAGGATCCCTGGCCCCCATGTCTTGACTCGGTCTCGCTAACGCGATTGGAACCTGGGATCCCTTCTATTAGGTAGGCTGGCCGATTCCTGGCGCAGGTGCAGACAACTTACAGAGTTGCTTCAGATTTGGTTTGGATCCCTCTTTCCGGGAAAGCTCATGTTCCCCCGAAGAAACGCGGTAGGATGAGTTCTACCCCTTTTCTCCTCTCCCTACTTCGTCCCGGTTTCCTCTTGCAATGATGGCCAATTCCCCTTTCCCGCTGCGCAGCCAAGTGGTTACCCAGGGAGTACAGCGCTCCCCCAACCGCGCCATGCTCAGAGCCGTGGGCTTTCGCGACGAAGATTTCGGCAAGCCCATCGTCGGCATTGCCAACGCCCACAGCACCCTCACCCCCTGCAACATCGGGATCCAAACTCTGGCGGAGCGGGCGGAGGCGGCTTTGAGAACGGCGGGCTGTATGCCCCAGGTGTTCGGCACCATCACCATTAGCGACGGCATCTCGATGGGCACGGAGGGGATGAAATACTCCCTGGTGTCGCGGGAAGTGATTGCCGATTCCATCGAGACGGTGGTCAACGGCCAGAGCATGGATGGCCTCTTGGCCATCGGCGGCTGCGACAAGAATATGCCGGGGGCGATGATTGCCATGGCCCGCCTCAATGTGCCCTCGATCTTCGTCTACGGCGGCACCATCAAGCCGGGTCACTACAATGGCCGCGACCTCACCATCGTGAGCGCTTTTGAAGCCGTAGGGGAGTTCAGTGCCGGGCGCATCTCCGAGGAAGAGCTGCTGGCGGTGGAGCGCCATGCCTGTCCCGGTGCCGGATCCTGCGGCGGCATGTACACGGCCAACACCATGTCCAGCGCGTTTGAGGCTATGGGGATGAGTCTGCCCTACTCCTCCACCATGGCTGCAGAAGACGAAGAGAAAGCCGAAAGTGCCGCCCAATCGGCCAAGGTCTTGGCAGAGGCCATCAAAGCCAACATCCGCCCGCGAGATATCATCACCCGCAAAAGCATTGAAAATGCCATCTCGGTGATCATGGCCGTAGGGGGATCCACCAACGCCGTGCTCCACTTTCTGGCCATTGCCCATGCGGCAGAAGTGCCCCTGACGCTAGATGATTTCGAGACCATTCGTGCTCGCGTGCCTGTCCTCTGCGATCTCAAGCCTTCAGGACGGTTTGTGGCCACCGATCTGCACCGAGCCGGCGGGATCCCCCAGGTGATGAAAATGCTGCTCAACCACGGCCTGCTGCACGGGGACTGCCTCACCATCTCCGGCCAGACCATCGTCGAAGTCCTGCGGGATGTGCCGGACGAGCCTAGCCCGGATCAGGAGGTGATCCGCCCTTGGCACAGCCCCCTGTATCCCCAAGGGCATCTGGCCATCCTCAAGGGGAATCTGGCTCCCGAAGGAGCAGTAGCCAAGATTACCGGCGTCAAGAACCCGAAAATTACCGGGCCGGCGCGGGTCTTCGATTCAGAGGAGTCCTGCCTGCAGGCCATCCTCTCCGGCCAGATCCGAGCAGGGGATGTGGTGGTGATCCGCTACGAAGGCCCCAAAGGTGGCCCCGGCATGCGGGAGATGCTCTCGCCCACTTCGGCCATCATCGGCGCCGGCTTGGGGGATAGCGTTGGCCTGATCACCGATGGCCGCTTCTCCGGCGGCACCTACGGCATGGTGGTGGGCCATGTGGCTCCCGAAGCCTATGTGGGGGGCACGATTGCCCTGGTGGAGGAAGGGGATCTCATCACCATTGATGCCCCGGCTCGCCAGTTGCACTTGCATGTGAGCGAAGAAGAGCTGGCCCGCCGCCGCGCCCGCTGGTCTCCTCCTGAGCCTCGCTACAAACGGGGCACCCTAGCCAAGTACGCCAAGCTGGTCTCCAGCAGCAGCCTGGGGGCAGTGACGGATTTAAACCTGTGGGATTAATTTCCCTCACCCCCGGCTCGTCTCCCAGAGGGAGAATTGGTACTTGAGAGATAGCTCCAGATTCCTGACCCTGCAGGGATCAGCCTTGCTGGGTTAAGTGCAAGAAAGCGGCAGAGATGAAGGATCCCTGCCGCCTGATTGCGTGATGCGGTTGATAATGAGGATTCAGCGCCGATTAAGTGCCGATGATCCCGCCGTCATTTTTGGTGATCACCACCACCGCCGAGCGGGGGTAGAGATTGGGGTCGTAGTCTGGCCAGCGGGAATCGACCTTGCCGGCAGCAAAGTCGTCCTCGCTGGTGCTGGCGCCTGGGTGCTGCACGTTGATGAACATGGTGCGCTGATCGGGAGTGGTGACCACACCGGTGATCTCCTGCCCAATCGGCCCGGTTAAAAAGCGGCGAATTTCCCCTGTATCCGGATCGGCAGCCAACATTTGGTTATTGCCAAAAGGAGCAAAATCCCCTTGGTTGAGATTGCTTTCGCTGGTGTCGGTCTGGATCCAGAGGCGACGGCTGGCATCGAACCACAGACCATCGGGAGAGTTGAAGATGTTGTCTTCATTGAGGGGCTGGCCCGATAGCTTGCGGCTATCTTCCGGCGGCCCGGCCAAGACAAAGAGATCCCACTCAAAGCGGGTGGCTTGAGGCCGGTCGTTGGCTTCCTTCCAGCGGATGATGTGGCCCCACTTGTTTTTGGGACGGGGGTTGGCAGCGTTCACCTGGTCTTGTTCCCGACGGCTGTTGTTGGTCAGGGTGAAGTAGACCATGCGGGTTTGCGGATCCACCGCTCCCCACTCAGGCCGGTCCATTTTAGTAGCACCGACAAAATCCGCCGCCGTGCGGGTATTCACCAACACGTCTGCTTGGCTGGTGAAGCCGTTTTCCGGGGTCAGGCCGTTTTTCCCAAACACCAGCGGCAGCCACTCGCCCGTGCCATCTTCGTTGAACTTGGCCACATACAGGGTGCCATTGTCCAACAGATGTCCACCCGCCGTTTCCTTGCGGTAGGGCTCGGCAGAGACGTACTTGTAGATGTACTCAAAGCGGGCATCATCCCCCATGTAGGCCACAATCGGCTGGCCTTCCACCGGCGGCTGAAACACCACGCCTTCGTGGGCGAAGCGGCCCAGAGCGGTGCGCTTCTTGGGAGTGCTGCTGGGATCAAAGGGATCGATCTCCACCACCCAGCCAAAAGTGTTGGGCTCATTGCGGTAGTCTTGAGTGGCATCCGCAGCGGTGGGGGTGGCATTGAAGCGGATGAACTCGTCTGCCTTGTTGCTGGCCAGCTCCCAGCCGTAGCGAGAAGTCTCGGTGCTCACGCCGTAGCGCTTGTGCTCCCGGGGCAGGTTGGGCTTTTGGTCGGGGCCTTTGCTGGTGTTGCTGAAGTAGCCAGCCCAGTTCTCCTCACAGGTGAGGTAGGTATTCCAGGGAGTGACGCCGTGGGCGCAGTTGTTCAAAGTACCCCGGGTCATTGTGCCTTCAGGGCTGAACTTGGTTTTCACGAAGTCGGATCCCCGCACCGGGCCGTGGATCTCCATGAGGGTAAGACCGGTGATGCGGCGGTTGAGGCGATCCCGCACCACTTCCCAACTGCCGTCTCCCTGCTGCTTGATGTGGACAATGCTCACCCCGTGGCCATTCAGCTCTTTCAGCACCTGATCGGGATCGCGGGTGCCGTCAGGATTGGTGGGATACAGGTCGGAATCCAGCTTTTGGCCCACAGCCGCAGCATGCATAAACCGAGGCTCAACGTACTCGTGGTTAAACACCAGCAAACCCTCGGTGGAGCTGCCCTGCCAGGGATCCTTCCCTTCGATGGGGAAGAAGTGCATGCCATCGTGGTGGCTGCCCACCTGCATTCCCTGCTCGGCACCGGTGTTTTCCAGCTTGAACTGTGGATAGGTGCCGGTGATGGGAGTACCCCAAGCCAGCAGCGGTCGGGCAGTGTAGCCTTCGGGCACCACCAGTTTGTCTTCCGCGCTCACAGGAATTGCCTTGAAGCCCAGCAAAGCACTGCCACTGGCGGCTTTTGCCGATTTGGAAGCACCGTTCAGCGCAGGCAAGCCAAAAAAGGTGGCCACCGCTGCAGCAATTCCCCCCTGCAACACTTGACGCCGCTGCAAACGGCTCTCCAGGATGCTGCTGAAGGTGGGGTTGGAAGAGTGGTTACACATAGGCTCGTCCCCAGGACGAAGCTTAGGGCCATGCGAATGGATACTCACGTTGACTTCTCCTCTTGTCTTGACAAGTTTTGTTTAGAAACTTGGCGAGTCTTATAAAACAGCACCTAACCCCTGCGCTACTCTATTCGCGCATGAGGATAGGCACTACAAAGTTAGTGGCTTGAAGTTAAGAGAAGACTAAGCTCAGATTAAGCCTTGCAAGTGTAAACAATTTCTTTAGATTGAAGCAGCAGTTTCTTAATCATTTGTTGCAACGAGAAGAAGACTTGGTTTAAGTCAATTAGATCAAGTGCCAATAAAGTAGTCTGCAGTCCTTAGAATTGCGATTCTTATGCGATTCTTAGAGGTCTTTTCGTAACCTAGAGAACAAATACACCCCATCTTGGTGGTACAGAAGCTGGAATTGAGTTTCCTTCTGTAAAGCTTCAATCAGGACACGGGAAAACTCTGGACTGCTGCGCCACCCCGGATGACGGGTGTTGAGCAACACATAATCAAAGGGATCCCACTGAGAGGGCGGGGATCCATTGAAGCGTCTCTCATCTGTAAAGTAGATTACAAGTCGATGGGTGAGGTGAGGGCTGATCTCGTGGGTGGTGAGGACGCCCCCTTGGGTGGTGATCTGGGCAAGAGCCTGTCGGGTTGCCTGCCAAGTGTCCAGGGAGCTGAGATAAATCGAGCCGAAAAAGGTGTATTTCCCCAAGGCCAAAAAGGCCAGCGCAGACCAGATCAGGGGCAATTTTCTATCTTTTATAAAATGGCTCTGCAAGGGATGGTTTTTCACATTCTCGATGACGGCCAAGAACAAGAAAGGAACGATAGGCAAAGCGTATTGATGTACCAGATCCCGATAGGCAGGATTGCTGGAGAGTATATTCAAGCCCAGGGTAGGCAGGGCAGGGATCCAGGGATCCCAGTGTCGCCAAGAGAGGCCCCAAGCCAAAGGCGCAACCAATAAAAATCCATAAAACAGGGTGTCCAGAGAGAAGACTTTGCTCAAAACCAGCATCGGTCTCAAGATTAAACCTTGAACAATTTCCGCAACAGAATTCCCTAGATAGTCGTAATGAGAAACGGCTGCCGGCTCGCTGCCGCTGAAGTGAGGAATGACCCCAAAAGTGGCTATCCCAAACCAAGCTGATCCTGCTGCAATTGCCGTCCAGCCGCCCACTTGGCAGCGCTGTTGCCAGCGTTCTTGAATTCGTCCTTTTTCCCAAAACAACAGCCAGACTCCCAGAGCAACAACATTGAGAGATAACACCGCCTTACAGCCAAGAATGCCGCTCAAACAGAGAAGGAACCCCCTCAATTTTCCAGAGCGAATGCAGAGCACAGCCGCCAAGAAAAGAGGAACAGCTATGACCTCTGGATGAAAATCAAAAAGGTTGGCGTTAAAAATGGCCGGGTAGAGAAGATAGGCCCCGGCAATCACCATTGCTTGGCTGGGATCGACCTTGGCCTGAAGTGCAAGGTGATAAATAGCCAATGCTCCCAAGGTTAACGCCAGGGATTGGAGCCCAAACAGCCAATAGACCGAGGGGACAATGCGGTACAAAAAGCTGATGGGATAGAGAATAAAGGCTGCGTGGTCTCCCAAGATGTGGATCCCTCGAATGGTCGAAAACGGAACCTCTCCCCGACTGATTAGATAGATGGATTGGTCGAAGATGCCAAGATCATATCCTCCAGACTGAAACAGGTGATGCCGGACAACACTACAGCCAAAGAGAATGAAGAAATTAAAAATCATGATTGCCAGCAGAAGTGGAGGCAGAGGACGATCCTTCATAAGAACTAGGGCTTTTGATTTATAGATCTTGATAGATCTTGGCAAGGTAACTTTATCGCTTTTCTCAGCCTTGCGTGACATCCTAGCGAGATCTGGATTCGGCAGAGGCTCCGCCGCAATTCCGGACATTTCTCTTTCCTCGGGAGTATGAGGAATGGCTCAAGCTTGTTGGAGATAACGATACGGATGAGTTAGGACTGGTTACGACAAGAGGGTGTGATTTGGCCCAAGATGGCAGCATGTCTTGCCCCAGTTGCTTCCGGTAAATTGTTGGTCTTACCTTGCCAGGTTTTATAGGCCAATACCGCGAAGGCAAGGGCCTCTTTGGTCTTAGAAGGGATCCCCACTTGGTCGGAAGTCAACAGGGTTGTGGTCGGCAGTTGCTCCTGCAGCAGTTGCATGAGAACAGGGTTTTGGGTGCCGCCACCGCTGAGAATAACTTGATCTGGGGTCGCGGGCAAAAAGTCCCTATAGGCTTGGGCAATGGAGCAGGCTGTGAACCCCGTGAGGGTGGCAATACAGTCGTGAGCAGATATAAATTGGGTCCAAATTTGCTCCAAATAAAGGGATCCAAAATACTCTCGGCCAGTGGTTTTGGGCGGTGCCTTTTGAAAATAGGGATCCCGCATCCATTCTGCAACTTTTTCCCAGTGGACTTGGCCTTGGGCAGCCCATTTTCCATCGCGATCAAAGGCTTGTTGTCCTTGGCTGGCCCGCATCACCGCCAGATCGATCAAAATGTTGCCGGGGCCAGTGTCGAAGGCCAAGGGGGATCCCCCACTGCAGAGGCTGGGGAGATAGGTGAGGTTGGCAATGCCGCCGATGTTTTGGGCCACACGATGAAGGTGGGGATGCCTCAACAGCAGCCAATCCACAAAAGCTACCAAAGGTGCGCCTTGACCTCCTGCCGCCATGTCCCGCGCCCGAAAATTGCTCACCACCGGGATCCCGGTCAGCTCGGCAATCACCGCAGCTTCACCGATTTGCAAAGTCGAAGCTTCTGGCCCACTGGGGTTATGCCAAAGGGTTTGGCCATGGCTGCCGATGAGATCGATCTGTTGGGGGGTAAGATGGGCCGCCTGGATCCCTTGCAAGGCCGCTTCGGCAAAAGCTCGGCCCAAACGAAAGTTCAAGGCGCAGATGCGATCTACCGTGCCGGTTTTGGGATCCGCAGCCCGCAAAATCTCCGCCCGCAGCGTCGGGGAATAGGGGATTGTTTGGAAATGTATCAACTCCCACTGTAGGGAATCGTCGCCCTCGATGCCGACGATGGCTACATCGATCCCGTCTACAGAGGTGCCCGACATTAAGCCAATGACAATCATTTTGCTGGCGGCTCAACCAGAGGCTTGAGAAGGTCTAAAGTTTTGCCCCCTTTCCCCTTCCCCTTTTTAGGATACAGGCAGGGTATCCAGAGCTACCGTGTGGGGGACTATGAGTGAAGCCATCCGCTACGACCTTCTGTTGGTGGGGGGGAGTTCCTCCAACTTGATCTTGGCCCATCGCCTTTTGGATTTGGCCAAGCTATCCGGGCTAAGAATCTCCATCGCCATTTTGGAAAAAGCCCGCCAATTCGGCGGTCACATCGTCAGTGGCGCCATCTGCAATCCTCAGGTGATCGCCAAGCTCTTCCCCGATTTTGAAAGCCAAGGATTTCCCCACGAAGGCCGGGTGGAAGCCAATCACTTGAGCGTGCTGGGATCCCAACAGCGCTGGGATCTGCCGGAAGCGGTGATCCCACCCGGATTTCGCAAGCAGGGGCAGTTCATTCTCACCCTCAGCCACGTCATCCGTTGGCTGGCCGAAACCCTGCAGGAAAAAGCCAAAGGGATCCCGAACGTTACCCTGGATGTGTTCCCTGGCTTTGCCGCCCATGAAATCCTCTACGACGGGGAGCGGGTGATCGGGGTACGGGCAAGCGATTCTGGCCAAGTTTACGAAGATTGCATCTTTGCCGAACTCACCTGCTTTGGCGACAAAGGCTTCATTTCCAAAGATCTCATCGAGAAGTTTCAACTGCGCCCCAACCCGCAATTGTGGTCGGTGGGGGTCAAAGAGGTGTGGCAGATCCCCCAGTCCCTGCAGGGGCAGGTGTGGCATACCTTGGGCTACCCGGTTTTGGATGGCAGCTTCAGCGGGGGCTTTGTCTATGGCCTCAAAGACAATCGCCTGGCCTTAGGTCTGATCATCGGCCTAGACAGCAAGAACCCCAACCTTAACCCCCAGCAGCGTCTGCAGGAGTTCAAAGCTCACCCCTGGATCCAGTCCCTGATTGCCGGCGGCAAGTTGCTCAAGTACGGGGCTGCCGTGATTCCCGAAGGGGGCTACCACAGCCTGCCCACCCGGTTTGGCGTTGAGGGAGCCCTGCTGTTGGGGGATGCGCTGGGGGTGTTGGATGTGGGCAGCTTGGCCGGGGTGGATAACGCGATGGAAACCGGCTATCTGGCGGCGGGCCTCATTCACGATGGCTTCTTGAAAGGGGATCTGCGCATCCAGGCCGACTACCAAAGGGCGGTGATGGAAAGTGCAGTGGGGCAAAACCTCTACCGCAGCCGCTACTTCCGCGAGGCTTTTTTGGAAAACTCCCGCCTGCTGGAAGAATACTTGCCTCAGGTGTGCCGCAGCGTCGATGCCGGCCATCCCTGGCTGGGATCCCTGCGCTGGGGTTTACAGGATCCCGTTCGCCGCGGACGAGAAACTCTGCGCGCCTACACCCTGCTCACCGGGCGGGTCAGCCCCAGCGAGCCACCCCCGCGAGGCTATGTGGCCCCCCACGCTGCCATTCAAGCGGATTTTGTGGCCCCCACAACCTTGGCTCCCCAGGAATTGGCCTCTCGACCGGGCTATTTCTCGCGGCCCGATGCGGTTTTTTTCGCGGATCCCCGCTACCCCGAGGGTAACCGTCACATCCTGGAGTTCGACGCCGAAACCTGCCGCCGGTGCATCGCCGCCTACGACAAGCTGAATCGCCCCACCCCCTGCGTGGCCGACTGCACAGCCGAGGTACACCACATCCGCGACCAAAATGGCATCCGCTCCCATGCCATGTCTTTGGAAAACTGCATCCAGTGCCGCACCTGCGAGATCATCTGTCCCCACTTAAACTTGCGGGTCAACCCCAGCTACGAGGGATCCGGGCCGGATTTCTATGGGCTGTAGCCGTTGCTGAGGTTAACTCAGTTCGCTGCAGCTCGCCTGATCCTGGGGGTCTAGCAACTGAGGTGAATGGATCTGGCCATCTTGGCCGGCGATCCCAGGGATCCAAGCAACCTTGGAAATTGGCTAGGTTGGGTTAGGGCTTGTTGGAGATCTTTTGTCGGTGAGTGATTCTTTGGATGTCCAGGCTCCTCTGCCCGCCATTTTGGCCGATCTGCAAGAAGCTCTGGAATCCCTGGGGTTGGGCCATCTTCAGGTACAAGCGCGGCTTTCCGGCCACCGCCTGTTGCTGCGCCTAGAGGGGGATCCCTTGCCTGAGCCGAATGCTTTGCTGGAGAGCCTCTCGCCGGCCTTGGAGCAAATGGCGCTGACCCACAGGCAGCGTCAGGTGGAGCTGTTTGGCTTTCTGGCCAATGAAGGGATCCCGGAATGGCACCGCGAGTGGCGCTATCAGCCCCAGCCCAACCCCAACAGCCCTCTGTATCGCGCTCAGCGGGGGGATGGGGTAGCCATCCAGCAGGTACTGAATTACCTGTTGCGTCCAGAAGGGATCCAAGCACGGGTTCATTTCCATCCCAAGCTGGGCCTCTTGCAGGTGAACTTGCAGGCGGCAGAAGCCCCGGATCCGGATTGGGCTAGGGATTTTCTGCGGCGAGCCTTAACCCGTCTGGAATGGACTTTCTTGCAAAGGCTGCGGCTTTCCGGGCAAAAACTGGGCTCCTTTTTCCCGGCCTGGAGCCAGGAGTTCGATCTCAAACAGCCCGCCTTTTGGCAGGCCCCCCAAGTGCCCTTGACCGGGCGCTCTCCCATCGCCGAGAAGGAAAGGGTTGCCGAGCCGCCACCCCCTTCCCCTGCCGTCCTAGACTGAAGAACAGTGCTCGTCGGGGTTGGCATGCGGGTTGTTTTTTTCGGCACGCCAGAGTTTGCTCTGCCTTCGCTGCGGATCCTGTTGCAGCCGCAGTCCCCCTTTGAAGTGGTGGGATTGGTCTGCCAGCCGGATCGGCCCCAGGGGCGAGGGCAAAAGGTGCTCCCGCCCGCTACCAAAGTGTTGGCTCAAGCCCACGGGATCCCGGTGTGGCAGCCTGTCCGCCTGCGGCGGGATCCCCAAGTGCTGGCGGCTCTGGAGGCGCTGGCTGCCGATGTGTTTGTGGTGGTGGCCTACGGCCAGATCTTGCCCCTGACGGTGTTGCAGATGCCCAAGCTGGGCTGTGTGAATGTGCATGGATCCCTCCTGCCCGCCTATCGTGGCGCTGCCCCCATCCAGTGGGCTATTGCCAACGGCGAAACCGAGACCGGCGTAACCACGATGCTCATGGATGAGGGAATGGATACAGGAGCCATCCTGCTCCAGGCCAAGCTACCCATTGGGCCAGAGCAAACCAGCCTAGAATTGGCACCCCAACTGGCTCAACTGGGGGCAGAACTCTTGGTGGAAACGCTCTTGAAATTGGAGAAAGGGGAACTCACCCCTATTCCTCAGGATGGATCCCGGGCAACCTACGCCCCTTTGCTCAAAAAACAAGACTTTCACCTCGACTGGCAGCGCCCTGCCCAGGCCTTGCACAACCAAATCCGCGCCTTTTCTCCCGACTGTTTCACCAGTTTGAGGGGGCAGCGGATCAAAATTGTCCGCTCTGCCTCTCCTCAGTTGCACCCACCCCCTGGCGATCTCCCCCAAGGCAGCCCTGGCGAGGTGGTGGGATTGGACAGGGGAGAAGGAGTCTATGTAGCCACCGGAGAGGGATCCCTGTTGATCCGGCGGGCGCAGCTGCCTGGCAAAAAAGAACAGTCCGCTTGGGACCTGGTCAATGGCGGCCAGCTCAAGGTGGGAATGCGCTTTGAGCCGCTGCCCAATTCTTGAGAGCCCACACACAGGGATCCCTTGGGCGCGGCCAACCCAAAGACGGCGAACCTGTCCGTTGCCTTGATTCTACTCTCTCTCTCTGGGAGAAAGGCTGGGGGTGAAGACTACTCCGGCTGGGGAAACTCCTGCCAAAGGTTGGTGCGCTGGCGCAAGCTGAGGAACTGTCCGCCGCCCAAGATGAGGTGGTCCAAAACCGGGATCTGCAGCAGCTGCCCCGCCTGCAAGAGTTGCCGGGTAAGGGCAAGATCTTCTGGGCTGGGATCCAAGCTGCCGGAAGGGTGGTTGTGGGCCACCAGGATGCGGCTGGCTCCTTGCTTGATGGCGCTGCGGAAGGTTTCCCGCGGATGGGTGAGGGTTTCGGTGGCTGTCCCCCGGGTTACGATCTGCTGGCCAATGAGGCGGTGCTTGATATCTAGGTGCAAAACGGCAAAATGCTCCTGGGTCTCCCACATCAGGTCGCCGCTCAGGGCCATGGCTGCCTGTTCCGGCGACTCGATCACCGTGCGTTCTGGCGGACGACTCAAAAACACCCGTCGTCCCAGCTCGATGGCGGCCAACACTGTGGCTGCCTTGGCCGGGCCAATGCCTTCGATCTGGATCAGCTCTCCGGCTTCCACCTGGCGCAACTGGGCCAAGGGATCCCCTTGGGCTTCTAACTTTTTCAGGAGCAACTGGGCTAGGCCGACTGCTGAGAGTTTGCCTGGCCCCTGGCCAGTGTTGAGCAAGATGGCCAGCAGCTCGGCGTGGGAGAGGTGCCTTGCCCCTTGGCTGAGCAGCCGCTCGCGGGGACGATCTTGGGCAGGAATATCGCTGATGCGCAGCACGTACTGGCTCATCTGGGGCCTAGGGAGGAGAAGAGGTTTTTTTCAACAGCCAAAAGGGACTGCGGCGCTCGACGACCCGCCAAGATCCCAGAATGGCTGCCTGTTCGCCCTCGGGAGCTGTAAGTTCAGCTACAAAGGGATCCCAGGTAACCAGGTAGTCGGGCGCCTGCCCCTGGGCTTGCCAGTCGGCCAGCTCTTCTGGGCTGGCGGCGTAGGGAACCTGCAGCGGGCCATAAAAATAGGGTACAAAAGAGCGAAAGCCGTACAGGCCCACCGTTCCAGAGAGAGCCGGCTGGGCGTTGTTTTCGGAAGTGGCAAACTGCCGGAAAAAGTGGACGGCTCCTCCCTGGGTGTGTTGCAGCAGGCGGGGGAAGACCCAGCACCAGGCCAGTTGGGCGCTCAGTCCCGTGGCCAAGAGCAAAACTGTCCAGCCCCAAGCCCGCCGCCGTCCTCGACTCCAAAGGAGAATTCCCAGCAGCAGGATCGCGGCGGGGACGTAGGTCAACACCGGCCACTCCACCTCAGCCTGCAGGTATCCCAGCACCAAGCTGCTGGAAAAGTCGTCAGGGATGCCGGCAAAGACCCATGCTTGGACTAGCCCAGCGGGATCCTGGAATCCCAGCCAAGGCAGCAATAGCCACAGGGCCAGCCAAAACAAGCCACTGAGCAGGATCCAGGCACTTTCCCAAAAACTGGGCCCTCTTTTCTCAGCAACCAGGCGCTGCAAGCGCAGGGCAGCAAAGTAGGCCCCAATGGGGTACAGCAGCGAGGTGTAGTGAACCAGCTTGGTTTGCACCAGCAGCGAAAACAGGGCCAGCACCACCCCAAAAGCCACCAACAGCAGAGATTCTGCCCGCCGAGTCAAATCCACCGAGCCCATACTCCTGGGGATCGTCTGCAGGATCCCGGCCAAAGCCAAAGAACCCCAGGGAAAGCACCCTAGGGCAAAGGCCAACAGATGAAAATAAACCGGGCCGGGATGCCCATCTGAGCTGGTGAGGATGCGCCATTGGTAGCGCCCAAACTCTTCCACCCATTCTGGCCCCCGTTGCACCCCCTCCAACGCCAGCCAAGTGAGGGGAACAGCCACAGCTAGGCTGAGGAAAACCAGGCTCTCCCCCCATCGAAGGGGAGGATCCCGGTGCCAGACCTTGTAGCCAACCCAGATGAGCAGCGGCAACACCAACCCCACTGGCCCTTTGGCCAACACCGCCAAGCCCAGGGCCAGCGCCCCCACCGCTCTCCACCTGCGTCCAGAGTACCCGGCCCGCCAGGCCTCCTCGGCGGCCCAAAGGGATCCCAGCCCCACACCCATGCCCAGGTTGAGTAGCGGGTCGATGAGACCAGTTTTGTAAAAAAACAAGGGCAGGTAGCCCGTCAGCAGTAGGATCCCCCACAGGCACCCAAACCCCACCCCACGCAGATGGGAGCCCCACCCCACCAGCAGCGCCACCGTGATCCCGCCAGCAAAAGCATTGGGCAAGCGCGCTGCCCCTTCGTTCATCCCTAAAACAGCCATGGACAGGGTCTGCAGCCAAAAAAAGAGAGGGGGCTTCTCGAAAAAAGGCTCCCCGTTGATGGCCAACGAGAAAGGATCCCCGCTGGCCAGCATCTGCCGCGCCAAGCTGGCGTAGATCAGCTCATCCCAGTCGAACAGATAGGGGATCCCCTGCCCCCATAGGAGCCATAGCCCGGCCAAAAAACCCATCCCCAAGACCCATCCCAGGGATCCTTTGAAAGGCAAGCAGGCCGGGAACCTAAGCATGGAAGGCCGCCCATCGTTCCACCCGGCCCACATTTTGAGGCGACCGCATCAGCCGCAGCAACTGGGCTGCCAGAGCGGATCCCTCCATCTCCGCCGGAATCTCCACCCCACACCAACGGCTGGAGCTACCCTGCAGGGCAGCTATCCACTCCGGGGCAAGGGATCCCCGCGCCACCCCGATCAATTGCGGCAGAGGCTCCCGACGATACAGCCCAATCCAGCGCACGGCCAGCTGAAAGGGCCCAGGCCGGAAGCGGGGGTTTGGGCTGCCATCGGCCTCGAACTTGCTTAGCATCAGTTGCAGCGAGTAGATCTGGCGACTATTGAGAGGGGGAGCAGAAACCCGGCGGGCGCGGAACGTGGCAACCATCTCCGCAAAGGGGATCTGAACGGTCTGCTCTTCTCCCGGCGCAGTGTCGAACGCATAGCCGTAGGCGGGGCTGTCCCAGCCGCCTTGATCCCGCAGTAAGACCTTATACCGCTGCCCATCCCCTCGCAGGCGCAGCTCCAGACCGGCAAACCCCGACAAGTCCAGCGGCGGCTGCCAATTGCGGGTGCGCGTGGAAACAAACCCCCCAAAGTTGGCCGTGGAAACCTGGCCTGCGAACAGCAGCTCCTCCTTTCCCCAGAGCAGTTGGCTTTGGCTCGCCCCGCCCATCACCACATCGTCCAAAATGCCCCAAAACCGATGCAAATCCGGGTTGGGCCGGCGAAAGTCGAACAGCATCCGCTCCGTTTGCCCACTGCTGCGCAATTGCTCCAGATAAGCCTTGGCCGTTGGTGGATCCCCCAAACCTAGGATCACGGTTGCTGTCGCCCAATCTGGCGTATGGCTCACCTCCACGCCCTGCTGCCGCAGGGCCTCCGCCAACCCGTCAGGCAAACCTTCCCCCACCACCCCTATCTGGATAGCGACCGGCTCGGAAAGAGAAGGTGGCACAAAATCATCCTCCACGGCCTGGAACCCATTCTGAACCCAACGCCACACCTCCGCCAAAGGCAGGGCCTCATAGTAGGTGAGTGTGTTCCAGAACCGCCCCAGATCCCAAGGCATGAGTCTACCTCGTCTCTTCAGCTAGAAGCCGCAGGAGCCCCGCCTTCTGCCCGCAGGTCGAGGGCCGGGAAGAATCCGAGGAGAATACAATAATCAATATCAATACAATATAACAAGGCCATGACCCAAGTCCTGACCGTTTCCTGCAAGCTCAAGGTGTCTGAGTCGCAAGCCGCAAAATTGGATGCGACCTTGGATGCTTTCCTCCAGGCGTTGAACTGGGTAACCAAAACACACCCGAGAAGGTAGTTAACGCAGTCAAACTCCAATCTCTGTGCTACCACGAAATCCGTGCCTGTTTCGGCTTGTCCAGTAATTTGGCTCAACAGGTCTGCAGACAGACAGCGTCTGCCCGCAAGGTGGCACAACAGAAAAACCGCCCGGTCAAAGCGTTCAAGGGTGGCTTCGCTACCTACGACGCTCGTATCTTTTCGTTCCGCGAGAAAGACTGGACGGTGTCGCTGACCACGGTGGAGGGTCGGGAGCGCTTTGAGCTGGCGATTGGCCGCTACCAGAGAGAACGGCTGGCGGGCTCCAATCCCAAATCTGCCACTCTGGTCAAGCGCAAAGACGGTTCCTACTCCATTCAAATCTGTGTGGAAACGGAACCGTGCCCACCGCAACGCACGGATAGAGTGCTGGGCGTGGATTTGGGAAGGACGGATATTGCTCATACATCGGAAGGAGATAACTGGAATGGACAGCAGTTGAACAAAGTCCGAGACCATCACTCGCGGTTGAGGGCGGTACTTCAACGCAAAGCCAGTAAGGGCACCCGCAGTTCGCGGCGCAGATGCAGAGAACTGTTGCAACGGCTGTCTGGCAAGGAGA
>NZ_JANSIH010000395.1:0-2909 GCF_047462075.1 Synechococcus sp. R55.2 | reverse complement strand
CTTGCCGACTCTAGGGCTACTGAAAGCTCCCGCCTTTAGGCGGGGGTAGTTTACCAACACGACCCATGAAGACCAAAGACTATTGGCTTGGCTCTGACAATACAGCCGCCTCTGGATCCACTGACAAATGGGCGATCAGCCGATCCACCAGCCGCGAGAGGGTTGCCCGTTCTTCTGGGCTGAGACAGCCGTAGGTTTGCTCCCGCAACTGCCAAATCAGAGGGGGCAAAACGTCTTTCAGCTCCTCTCCTGCCGGTGTGAGGTAGACTCGCCAAATCCGCCGATCCTCAGGATCCCGCTGCCGCCGGATCAGCTCCCGTTTTTCCATGCCATCCAACACCCCGGTCATGGTGCCCCCCAACTGCTGCAGGCGCTCACAAATGGTGGAAGTCGGGATCCCGTCTTCTTCCCAGAGGCAGCAGAGCACCACCCAATGGGAGATGGTTAGGCCAAAAGGCTCTAAATAGGACTGGAACTTCCGCCGCACCAATTGAGACAACAATCGAATGCGATAGCCCAAGGAGTTGGGGGCGAGAATGTCATGCCACCGTTCTAGGAAAGCCTGTTTTTCCGATTGAACTCTTACTTTGGTTGGACTGTTTCCCATTGGCGGCCTGGAATGCTTAGAGTCTAAATCGCCCTATTTTATCTTTTACTCAGGAGAGAAGGAGCTTGCGATCCGTTCTGCACGAGTGTATGAGCCATCTCCCACCCTCTCCAGTACAGCCTAGCCCTTGCACAGCCAACGGACGATCTGCAGCCATTGCCGTTGCAAAGGATATCCATCAGGCAACACAGCATTTTCTGGCTTCGCATCAGGCTACAGCCGAGTGGGATCCCTGCCAAGCAAAAGATGGGCTCGCATGAACTGGAGTCGATAGCGCTGGAAGAGGCTGCCACAGAGATTTGCAAAGGCAGTTCGGATGGCACTAGAGTAGCGTCAAGTCTTGCCAGCCTGTCGTCTTTTGCAAGTGTCTTTGGTGAGGTCGTCATGCCGCTTATCCCACAGGGGTTGCGCCCCCATCGTCGTTTCCTCTGGGCAGGGATCCCGTTGGCCGGTGCTTTGGCCTTGGGGGCCTGCTGGAGCAATCGCACGGGTGCCGAAGTCGAGTTTCCCACATCGGCTCAGAATCCTTTCCCCCCCATCCCCACCCCACCGCCGCCGCTGCCTTCCCCAAGTGGAACTCCGGGCCTTCCCCCCTGGTGGCCTCGTGCCCAATCGCCGGAGTGGGAAGATTCCCCTTATGCTCCGGTCTTGTCCGGCTTTTTGCAGGGATTGGCAGCCCAAGGGGGAGCGCTCTCTCAACAGGGGATCCTGCTCTGGACACCGGAAGGGGATCTGTTAGCGGAGCATTTATCGGATCGGCCTTTGCCGGTGGGAGCCTTGGATCAGTTGGCCATCAGCTTGATGGCCCTGGAGACTTGGGGCTATGAACGTCGCTTTGAGACCCGGTTCTACACCACAGGCCATCTTTTGGGCCATCGCTTGACGGGAGATTTGATCCTGGTGGGTGGCGGGGATCCCTACTTCACGGAAGCGAATGTGGCAGAGCTGGCCCACCATTTGCATAGCCTCAACATTCGCCAGATCGACGGGGATGTGAAGGTGTTGTCCCCCTTGCACCTGCTGGGCCAACCCGATCCTTTGGCCGGTGCTCGGCGTTTGGCAGAGCTCCTCAGCGATACGCAACAGCCCCACCCGGTTGCCATTCGCGGCTCGGTGTCAACCCTGACAGCCCTCCCCGCGGACGCCCACTGCTTGGCTCGTTATACCTCGCTACGCCTGGGATCCCTGTTGCAAATCCTCAACGGCAGCAACGACCGGACTATGGCAGAAGCCCTGTTGGCGGAACTGGGGGGCAAAACAGCCCTGCTGGAGTACCTGCGGCAGCGGTTGGTGGCTCAGCCCATTTCCCGCCTGGATCCCGACATGGCCCCCGCCGAGCAAGACATTCGCTTTGGACAAAGGGGGCAAGCCCTGTACCTCTCCCCTCGCGCCCTAGCTCACCTCTGGGAGCAGTTGGTGGATCTCACGGACGGGGATCCGACTCGGATCTTGCCCAGAGCGGGCATTGGCCACAGCACCCTGCAGGCGCGCACCTTGCCCCCAGGCACGGTGGCTCAGGTGGGATCCGCTGCGGATCGGCTGATGATGATGGGGCAATTGCCGGATGGCACCCGCTTTATCCTGCTCAACCAAGGCCCCGACCTGGGCATTTTGAGCCAACAACAGGATCAGTTTCTGCGGGAGGTGGCGGCCATTTCCGAGCCCCTTCGCCGCTAATGCCGACAATTAGACTTCTTCTTTATGTACCTCTCCCCCACTTCCCGTTAGGGGGCGAGAGATTGCGGCCTTGCAGCTATGCAGGGCAGAGTAGTGCGCTCGCTACTGACTTGGGCGCATGGAGCCTTCAAAGAGCTGCTGAAGGCGGTGGCTAAGCAGTACGGGAAGCTGGTGATTGAAGTCTCAGCTTACTAGCGCAGGAGCCCCGCCCTCTGCCCACAGGGCGAGGGTCGGGAGGAATGCACTTTGATGAGGTACCGTAAGGGTATGACCCAAGTCCTGACCCTTTCCTGCAGGCTCAAGGTGTCTCAGTCGCAAGCCGCAAAGTTGGATGCGACCTTGGATGCCTTCGGCCAAGCCTTGAACTGGGTCAACCAAAACAAACCCGAGAAGGTCGCCAACGCCGTCAAACTTCAATCTCTGTGCTACCGCGAAATCCGTGCCCGGTTCGGCTTGTCCAGTAACTTGGCTCAGCAGGTCTGCAGACGGCTGGCCGGTGCCCGTAAAGTTGCCCGACAGAAAAACCGTCCGGTCAAAGCGTTCAAGAGAGGCTTTGCGACCTACGATGCCCGTATCTTTTCGTTCCGCGAGAAAGACTGGACGGTGTCGCTGACCACGGTGGAGG
>NZ_JANSIH010000394.1:0-2934 GCF_047462075.1 Synechococcus sp. R55.2 | reverse complement strand
TTACACTTGAGATTAAGTCGCGCTGGCTAACGGCTAAGCTCACCTGCTACTAACAGCTTTAGGAACTGCTCAGAACATAACACTGGGTCAGGTGCAGCGACTCGTTATGTTGTGTAGATTTTACACCGATTGCCTTTGCTACCTGGAGACCCCAGCGCCCCCTTACCAACAACCTTGACCAGGCACAACTCTGGCGCTGGCAACATAACGGTTGAACTCACCCGCCACCAGTATAGCTAAGCATACAAAGGTTGGCATGATATGGGTCGCTGGGCGTAGCCCCACATTGGTTTCCCAGAATCTTAAGGCGACAACCTTAACCTACCTAGCTATAGTTTTGGGTAATGACTAAAGTATAGCTTCAAGTCGGGTGCAGTGACTTGTTATGTTGCACTTACAATTGGTAGTAAATATTGATACGAGTTTCTAATTTGCTATTCAAAATCTTCATCATTAATCCTTTTCAATGAGGATTGATTGAATGCTTTAAAGGTTAGATTTGGGTACTGTTGCACAATAGCTCTCAATTCTTCAAAAACTGGGCTCGCACCCTCAACCCCAGTTACAACGCACCAGATACGCGCTCGTGTAAGTGCAACAAAGGCTTCGTTACGCTTCTGTAGTTCTGACTCTCCTCTCCAAGCTAATGGCTGGGTAGCACAATGAAATCTGCAAGCATAAACCTTCCACGCCTCATTGCCCTTGGCTCGGAAAATTGTTGAGATCGTGATGCAGTTATCCTTGCGAAAGATATCCAGATTTGTATCAACACCTGCAATAACGCTTTGGATACCTCGACTTGAGAGTTTAGATTTTATTGCTTCAAAGTACTGCTGTTCTTTATCACCAGTGGGGCAAGTAATCAACAAGTCCCAAGGGTCGAAGCCTAACTTCAGATCTTCCTCCACTTGTTGAGCAATCCATTCCTGCTCTTCCAACTCATCCGAAAAAGTCTGGATGCGTAAAGGTGAGCCTAAAGCGTCCTTGTGAGGAAAATCATCACTGTCTATGGGGTGAGGGCTGTTTTTTGCCTCGCGCGTAACTGTGACTGTTTTGCCAGCTTTGACACTTGCATCTGAAAAATCTCCATCCAGAACAGTGTAACCTAGTTTTTCCCAATCCTCTTTGTTACTCACTCCTTGCAAACAACCCTCTTGTCGCAGTAAGCCCATGTTGATAGCGTGAGCAGCCATGAGAAGCATTTTAGGTGTTCGGTAGCATCGGTTTAAATTGTGTGCCTTGCGCAGTCCTCCTTCGTAGGTAGGGCTGGTTATGGTTCCATCAGGAAGTTTGTTCCCACCTAAATCTACTACTGGTGTTCCATCTGGATTAAGCCCAAAGATATGCAAAGGACGAGGTACCGTCAGGGTTCCAATCCCCTGTGCTTCGTCGTATGCCCAATAAAGTCGTTTTGGGTCAGATAAACTTTTATAAGCTAATCGATAGAAGGATGGGGGCAAATCCTGTCCTTCGTCTATCAAGATCGCATCAAAAAGTACAGGTATGTTCGGTACCCTTTTCTCCAGATCATCGCAAACATACTCAAAAGCCTCTGATGGAGAGCAGTTGCGCCCCATCCTCTCTCTTACATCCTTGACACTCAGAGGACATATTCCCGATTTTTGGGCTAAGTTACGGTAGAAACCGTTACGCTCTTTTGAACCCCAAGCATGTAGTACTTGTACATTGTGCCAGTTTGGCTCTACATCTCCTTCATCCTGCCGAACCATTTCACGATAGTAAAGACTGATTAAACCTATGATTTGGTCGTAAAGTGCCTGTGTAAAAAACACAAAAGCAATTTTCCAGTCAGGGTGCGCGGCATGGATTTTTGCGGCTCTCTTGGCAAATAGAACGGTTTTCCCTGTTCCTGCTAATCCTCTAACACGCTGAGGGCCATCTGGAACCTCAAAAGCTACCTTTTGCTGTTGATCGTCCAGAAAACGAAGGCGAGATTCCAGATAATGGATGACTCTTACAGGATTTTCGGGTGGTGTTCCTGTGGGTATGGCTCTAGGTTCTTGTCTTGGTAGCGAACCGCCCAGTAAAGCAACGATGTTTTGCCACTGTTCATCAGATAGAGGACGCTGTGGTTTTTCGCAAGCGCCCAACTGTAGTTTTTCTCGGAGAGTCGATGGCTTGAGATCCTCCTCCAGCAAAACAACGCCTTGGGTACAGGGCAAGTCAGAAAATCCCTTATCTTGCCATTCTTGCCCTTTAACAAAGGGTAACACCACTCTGTAGTGTGAGGTGACCAGTCCTCGTGTTTCTCTTCGTTCTGCGAGTTTCGCACTTATTGCAAGCATGCCATCCTCAGCTTGAAGCATAGGCAATTCCTCTTCCCTATGCCAATTAGTCATTTTCCACTGATGCCCTTCGATACTTTCAATGTTAGCGATCCTGCACCCTTTACACTCAAATACCCACAATCCTAAATCTCTGTGCATAAAGATAACGTCAGGTTCTCTGGTGAGATTGCCTGTGCGTTTAAAAATTGGATACCTAAAGTAAGCTACGCATGGCTCATTCTGAAATGTCTTTTTGAGGCATTCCCAAAACTTTTTCTCTGCTGTGTTTGGGTTAAGTGGAGCATAGTTCTGGAACTTACCTTCTGACATGCTGTCTCCAAATGACTAAACTAAATCTATTTGACTAATAAGACAAGCAATATAACGGCTGAACTCACCCGCCGCCAGCAGTTTTGGGTATTTCTCGAATTTTAACATCAGGTCGGGTGCAGTGACTTGTTATGTTGTGTAAATTTTCCACCGATCGGTTCAACTACCCACAGACGCCAGCGCCCCTTCACCAACAGCCTTGACAAGGCACAGCTCTGGCGCTGGCAACATAACGGCCGACCTCACCCGCCACCCCAAACCAAGGATCCCAATCAGTACTCTACCTCAAGGTCGGGTGCAGTGCCTTGTTATGTTG
>NZ_JANSIH010000393.1:0-42604 GCF_047462075.1 Synechococcus sp. R55.2 | reverse complement strand
ACGCCAACCACGCCTCGACGACCGCGTTCTGCTTGATGTGGCAGGGGGCGTCCTTTACCCACTGGGGCAGGTCGGAGTGCAGGATGATATCCCGCAGCTTTCTGGCCGTTCTTGGAGCACCATGCTGGCGCTGATAGGCAATCGCTTGGTTGTAGCAGTACCGGCACGCCGCTTGCCACCGCTTCCAGACTTTAGCCAGCGCTGGTTCCGGATAAATCCGTATCTTTCTCGATTGCAGCCCGGTATTTTCTGAGTCCGTAGAGCCGACTGCTGAAGCAGTGCAGGATGGTGAGGATATCCTCAACCAGTTCCTGTTGGGGAGAAAGGTGATCGTCATCGAGAACCAAGACCTCGCACCCGTATTGACGGCAGTACCACTCAACGAACTCAAATCCAAACCGGCAGAGTCGATCCCTGTGAGCGACCACAATTGTTCCGACATCTCCCGCACGAACTCGTTCCAATAAGGCAAGGAACTTCGGTCTTTTGAAGTCGAGACCGCCGCCAACCTCTCCGACCACTTCGGCTCCAGGATAGAGGTTAACCAGTCTTGCAATCTGTCGCTCCAAGTCTGACTTCTGCCCTCGACTGCTGACTCGGGCGTACAAAACGACTCGTTTGGCCTTTCTGGGCGTTTTGATGTAGCTGTCGAGGTCATACCTTCTTGCCCTACCGGATGGTGTACGTATTGCTTTGATCCAACCTTTCTGTTCCCATCGCCTCAAAGTGTGGAGACATACCCCAAAGTAATCCGCCGCCTCTCTCGGTTTCACATACCTAGCCATACCAAGCAGCCATACTGAACATACTGTACATTATTTTCAGTATAGTCCAGCGTATCATTGACTAGAGTCATGCTCCTGCATCCTAGAGAGGTTTGGCGAAGAAATAGCCCTGGCCATACTCGCAGTTCAACAGCCTCATTGGTGCAGTCGCTGTAGGGTTTCGATCCCCTCGGCAGTGACATCTATTCCCAGGCTGCGGGCCAAGGTGATGATCAGGCAATGGTCTCGGCATTTTCTTCATTCGGCCCCCAGCGCGAGATGAAGGAGTGATCGATTTTCAGGCCATTTTTTCAGGCCATTGATGAGGTAATCCTGCAGGCCCCTGAGAGAGGAGTAGCCTGGGCCGAAGATCAAAACCCCCGCAATTGCGCCAGTTGCTCTGCCGCTAGAAACCGTAGCCTATTTTGCGGTCTAAGGAGATCTTTCGGTGCTGGGGTGGTATTGTTGCCGTCTTTCTTCCAATTCCATCAGGATCTGCTGATGACGCTGCCGGGTGATTGGGTAGAACCACACCAGCAAGATCCCGCCGATCAAAGCCACTCCCGGTAAGGGGCCAATGGCAACGCGAATGGCCAACAAAGCCGATTCCGGCTGGATGGGCAGGGCCTCTCCGGCCACCGAAGGCACGAAGCCGGCCCAATCCAGAGCTTGCCCCACGAAAAACAGCCCCAGCGCCAGGCCCACCTTTTGTAAGAAGACCATAAAAGCGTAGAAGATCCCCTCCCGCCGCTCCCCGGTTTGTAGTTCATCCAGATCGATCACATCCGGCAACATGGACCAAGGGCCGAGATAGGCCGTAGCAGAAACCCCAATGCCGGCCAACAGAGCCAGCCCAATCATGATCCCCTGCTGCCCGGGCTGGAGAAAAAACAGGCCTGCCTGCGAGATCAGCCAAAACCCCGCCCCAATGAGGTACATGGTGCGCTTGTCCAGATGGGTGCTCAGTTGGGTCCAACCGAACAGCGTCAGCACTGCGATCCCCTGTACCGCCAGTACCACCAAGGAAATCCACACCTCCGGCAGGCCCATCCAGAAGACGATGAAATAAGGGATGATTGTGGCTGTGAACTGAAACGCTAGCCAAGAACACAGGTAGATGCCGCTGACAAACAGGTAGGGGCGGTTGCTGAAGGCCACCCGCAGTTGTTGAACCAGGGGCATGGGATCCCGTTGGGATGGATACCGTTCTCGCACCCCCCAAAAACAGATCAGCAAGGGCACAGCCGAGATCACTCCAAAACAGGCTCCGGCCAGCAGATGGCCGGCAGCCCGATCCGGCAGCAGGTTGACCAAAAGCGGAAAGGTAACCACCGCAACCATGCTGCCCCCTACAGAGAAGGCAAAGCGGAATTGGTTGAGCTGGGTGCGCTCGTCGTAATCCTGGGTCAGCTCCGCTGTCAGGGAGGCGTAGGGAATATTGGCCGCAGAGTAGAAGGTATTGAACAAGAGCGACACCGCCAGGTAGTAGGCAAACAGGGGGCCAATCCGACCGGGAAAAGGGATCCACCACTGGGCCAGGAACGTGAGGCCAAAGGGGAGGGCTGCAAACAGCAGCCAGGGGCGGCGACGGCCCCAACGGGTGCGGGTGCGGTCGCTGAGAATGCCGATGATGGGATCGTTGATGGCATCCCAAAAGCGAGTGATGGCGTAGATGCTGCCGGCTAGGCCTGCCGACATGCCAACGGTATTGGTGAGAAAGGGCAGCAGGAAAAAGATGAGGATGTTGGCCGTCATGCCTGTGCCCAGATCCCCCACCCCATAGGCCAGCTTCGTCCACAAACTGAGTCGCTGTCTGGTCATCATGTCCCCCTGGAATGCCAGGATTCCAGTGTAGGGGGTAGGTGGAGATTTCTTTTTTGGGGATCCCTGGAAAAGCTGATCAAAATTCAGGGTCTTCTCCCAGTTCCCGTAGCCGCTGGGCCAGTCGTTCGGCTCGGGAGCGTTCCAATTCTGCCCGCTGCCGTTCCAATTCAGCCCGTTGCCGTTCCAATTCAGCCCGCTGCCGTTCTAGTTCAGCTCCCGTAGGCAACAATTGCCCTGCCCTATCGTACCAGCGCACCCAAAAGCGTTCTCGCCCCTCGTAGGATCCCCACCACCGACCGATACTCAAGTCCAAATCGGGCAACAGAATTGGGGGATGTTCTCCAGCGCCTGAGCCGGGGAGCAGCTCATAGTGTCCGCCCTGGAGTTGATAAACATTCAGCTCATCGGTCTCTAGCTCGAAGGTGACGTAGTAGGGGATCCGCAGCCGCCTTTCGTAGAGCTGGAATTTGGCTTGTCCGGGTTTTTCTTCCCCCTGGTCGTTGCAGATGATCTCCAAGATGAGAATAGGCAAGATATTCCCTTCATCCCAAACCACATAACTTTTGCGGGCAGTGCCATCCCGCCAACGGGGAACCCCCAGCACCAGAAACAAATCTGGAACAATGACCTGCCGGGGTAGGGCGTAGTAAAGGCCCATATTGCAAGCCACAAAAAAGTCTTGCCGATCTGACCAGTGCAGCAGCAGCGGTTCCCGGAGGAGGGGGTATTGGCGGCCTTGATCCTCGTTGTCCAAGGGGGTGTCGTCTGTATCGGGCAAGTCGTGCTGGGTGGGCCAGCGATAGGGGGTAATGGTCATGGCCGGGCAGGAGCAGTATGCCTCCACTGTAGCGAATGGGTTAGGACTGCATTTGGCTCATGGCTTCTAGATCCAGCACTTCCGCCACCTGCTCTGGGGTCATGAGGTTGCGCTCCAAAACAATCTGTCGAATGGGCTGGCCGGTTTCCAGAGAAGCCTTGGCCACCTCTGCCGCTTGTAAGTAGCCGATGTAGGGGTTGAGAGCAGTCACCAAAGCCAGCGTCCCTTCCGCGTAGCCGCGGCATCGCTGCGGTTGGGGGGTGATGCCTTGAATGCAGCGCTCGGTGAAGACCCGCAGGCTGTTGTTTAGGATCTGTAGGCTGTGCAGGAGGTCATAAGCAATGAGGGGCATCATCACGTTCAGCTCAAATTGCCCCGCCTGAGCACAGAGGGTGATGGCGGTATCCAGCCCGATCACCTGAAAGCAGACCATGTTCAGCATCTCGGCCATTACCGGGTTATACTTTCCGGGCATGATGGAAGAGCCGGGCTGAACCGGGGGGAGTTGGATCTCCTTGAGGCCGGTCTTGGGGCCGGAATCCATCAGCCGCAGGTCGTTGGCCAACTTGATGCCATCTTGGGCCAAGTTGCGCAGGGATCCCGACAGATGCACAAAGGGGGCCATGCTCTGCATCGCCGCCATCAGGTGGGGGGCAGGGGTCAGGGGTAGCTGAGTATATTCCGCCAGCCGTTGCACCACCCGCTGCCGATACTGGGGATGGGTGTTGAGGCCGGTGCCGACAGCGCTTCCCCCCAACCCCAAGCTGCACAGGGCCTGGCTGGCCTCCTCGATCCACCGACGGTGTTGGGCAAAGATGGCCGCGTAGGCGCCAAAGCTGTCCCCCAGCCGCACCGGCACCGCATCCTGCAAATGGGTGCGACCGGCCTTGAGGATCCCGTGAAAGTCTTTTGCCTTCTGCTCGAGGGCTGCCACCAAATTGTCTAGAGTGCCCAGCAGATCCCGCCGCACCCGCAGCAGGGCAGCCAGGCGAATGGCGGTAGGAATGACATCGTTGGTGGATTGGCCGTAGTTGACGTGATCGTTGGGGCTGACCCGCTGGTAGCAGCCTTTGGGCTCCCCCAGGATCTCCAAGGCGCGGTTGGCCAACACTTCGTTGACATTCATGTGGTGAGAGGTGCCTGCCCCTGCTTGGTAGATATCCACCACAAATTGATCCCGCAGGGATCCCTGTAGGATCTCATCCGCCGCCTGCACAATCGCCTTGGCCACCTCTGCCGGAATGCACCCCAACTCTCCATTGACCTCTGCCGCCGCTTTTTTGATCAGCACGCAGGCTTCTACATACTCCGGCAGGGGCTTGAGGCCGCTGATGGGAAAGTTCTCTAGGGCGCGGACGGTTTGAATGCCGTAATAAACCGACTGCGGCAGTTGCCGCTCCCCCATCGAGTCCCGCTCGCTGCGTACCTCGGCCAAGGCGTTCTCCTCTCCCGTTTGCGGATCCCTGGGCTAACTTCCGGTAGTCCCCTCCGAGGGTGTCTCGAGGGCCGGGGATCCTTTCTGTAAGTTCTGTAAAGTGGCCAGCAACTGTTGGCCGAGGCGCTCGTTGTTCTCGGCCAAGACCAACACCATGGCCGCACAGGCCAGGTGCACCCCTGCTCGAAATTCCGCCGAAGACTTGTACTGGATCAGCGCCTCGCTATCTCCTTCCCGCGGGCTCAGGATGAGCTGAACCGACTTTTGGGCCAACTCTGTCAGTTCCCGTTCCGTTAAACCGAGCTGCACCGCTTCTGCCCTCCCTGCTGGCCGACAAACAACCTTTGATCCCATCAGGATCGCCACTTTGGTATCCTACCGCGGTTGTTGCCCCAATCTGGCAGGATCCCCAAGTGAGCGGGCCTTGACAACTCTTGATAGCTCTAGAAGGAGGTAGAAAATGCCGGTTAGTATAGGTGCAGCATGCCTTAGCCTGCGGGCCGATAGCCGACTTTGATTGGATAAGTTCAAATCCACGGGTCGGCACTGCTCCTAGGGGGCTTGCTTCTACTTAGCATGGGTTTTGTGCTGTTCATTTCGTTCAGAGAGGAAAACTTGACCGTAGAGCGTCCACTTGACCGCTTCCCCCGCAAGCAGCGTGCAGAGCTGCCGGCCATCAACGAGCGCATCCGCTTCCCCAAAATCCGCCTCATCGATACCGACGGCACCCAGTTGGGGATCATGAGCCCGCGCGAGGCCCTGCGCCTGGCAGAAGAAAAAGATCTGGATTTGGTCTTGGTGAGCGAAAAGGCCGATCCGCCCGTCTGCCGCATCATGGACTACGGCAAGTTCAAGTTTGAGAAGGAGAAAAAAGAACGGGAGGCCCGCAAGAAGCAACACACCGCCGAGATCAAGGAAGTGAAGTTTCGCTACAACATCGGCGAGCACGATTACCATGTCCGCCTGCGCAGCGCCCAGCAGTTCTTGGGGGATGGAGACAAGGTGAAAGCCACCGTGATGTTCCGCGGTCGCGAGGCCCAGCACGCCGAGCTGGGGGAAGAATTGCTGCAGCGCTTGTTCAAAGACCTGGAGGGCGTGGCGGAAATGCAGCAGCCTCCCCAAAAGGAAGGGCGAAACATCACGATGATTCTCTCTCCCAAAAAATCGGTCTGAGGAGGGATCCCACCTATGCCCCTTGCGGTTGGGGATCCCGCTCCTGAGTTCACCTTGCCCGATGCCGAGGGCAATCTCATCAGCTTGAGCCAGTTGCGGGGCCAGCGGGTGGTGCTCTACTTCTACCCACGAGACAACACTCCCGGCTGCACCCGAGAAGCCTGTGGCTTTCGGGATGCCTACGCCGATTATCAGGCGCAAGGGATCCGCATTTTGGGGGTGAGCGCCGACGATGCCCGCTCCCACCAGAAATTTGCCCAGAAGTTCCGGCTCCCTTTTCCGTTGTTGGTGGATGAAGGAGGCAAGGTGGCCAGTGCTTATGGCGTCTTTGGCCCGAAGAAGTTTATGGGCAAAGAGTACAACGGCATTCACCGCACCACGTTTGTGATCGATCCGGAGGGGAAGATCGAGGCCATCATCACCAAGATCAACGTGGAAACCCACGCGGCGGAGCTGCTCAAGCAATTGACTGGTTCATAGCTTCCCGGCTGGGAAGAAACTGGCCATTCGCCAAAAGCGGCGATTCTGGGAGGAGATTTCCATGCTAGGGATAAAGGTGCTGAGATTTCCCTTGGGCTGGGGCCGTGTCCCGACGCAGCCGTACCCTCAAGTCGATTCACGATAGCTACCAAATGTTGGGTTTGGCCGGCCAAGGGCAGTATGGGCGCGTGTTCTGTGCCCGTCCCCACCAGGGGGGAGAGCTGGTGGCCCTGAAGGAGCTGCAGGCGGAGCGCTTTCCCACCCAAAATCTGCTGCGGGAGCTGCGCCATCTGCTCACCCTCAACCACCCCAACATTACCCGCTGCTACGCCCTCGAACATGCCCGCGAAGGTCGCTACCTGGTGTTGGAGTACTGCGAGGGGGGCACTCTGCGGGAGCTGATCAACCAGGTGGAACAGGGGCTGTGGCTGCCGGTCAAACAGGTTTTGGGCTTTGTGGATCAGATTTTGGCCGGGTTGGAGCATGCCCATTGCCAGGGGGTGATCCACTGCGATGTCAAGCCCGAGAACATCCTGCTCAAGCCCACGCCCCAAGGCTGGCAACTGAAGTTGACGGATTTTGGCATCGCCCGTCGCCTGCAGCCTGCTGCCGGCGAGATCACCGCCACCGGATCCCCTGCCTACATGGCCCCGGAGCGGTTTTATGGCCAGTTCAGTCCCGCTTCCGATCTCTACGCGGTGGGGATCATCCTGGTGGAGCTGCTGACGGGCCGACGGCCTTTTTCCGGATCTCCCGGCCAGTTGATGCACGCCCACCTCAACCAGCCGTTTGTCTGTCCAGAAGGGATCCCTGCCCCGCTGCGGGAGGTGCTGGAGATAGCCCTACGCAAGTTGCCCTCGCGGCGGTTCCGCACTGCTGCCCAAATGCGGTCGGCCTTGGCGGTGTTTGCCCAAGAGTGGCAAGAGCCGGCCAGTTGTTGGGTTGGCCCTCGCCTGCCCAGGTGGCCGCCCCCTGGGGTGCAGGTTTGGGATCTGCCGGATCCGGGCTCTGTTGACGCTGGCGGAATGGAGTTCCTATCTGAGCACAAGTTCTGCATCTGCGAGGATCCGGGCGGCTCCAGATCGCCACTGCTGTTGCGGGTGACTCCCCAGAGGCTGGAATGGCTGGATCTCCAGAACCTTGCCTCGGGATCCCCTGCTTTGGCCCGTTTCCCCCTGGATGAGCCGATTCGGGCGGTGCTGCCCTTGAACACCTTCCCAGAGGCCCTGGCCTTCTCCCAAAGCAGCCTTTTGCACCTCAGCCCCAGCCGCATCCGTACCTTGCTCAGCTTTGAAGGGGATTGGCAGGCCACCTGGCTGGCAGAGCGACAGGAGCTGTTCTGGGCCACCGCCCAAGAGTTGGGGGCAGTACAATGGCAGCCGACAGGAACACAGCCTTTCCCCGATTCCCGCTGTTATTTCCGCTGGCCTTGGCAGGGATCCCTGTCCCGCTTGCTGGCCCTCTCGGAGCATCTGGTTTTGTTGACAGGTGTGGGGCAGCAGTGGGTGGAGATGAGCCTCTTGCCCCATCCCCAAAGACTCGGTCCTGCTGTCGCGACTGGTTTGCCTCTGCAGACGGGATCCCAGCCCGTTCGCCATCGCCTGCCCTTGGATCCCGAAGGGATGGTGATCAGCCTGGGGGAACGGTTGCTCTTCGCGGCAACAGATGGGGGCAAGGAAGGCCAGCAGGATTTCTGCCCCTATCTCGACTCGGTGCAGGTGAATCCGCTGCGGGTGCGCCGCTGGTTTTTGAAAGGTTGGCCTGTCCAGATGGCCAAGGCTCCTTGGGGAGTGCTGCTGTTGTGTCGAGATGGGGAACAATCCACTTCCCTCTGGCTGTATGGTGAAAAAGGGGATCCCCTGGCCCAGATGGCCGTGCCTGACGGCTCACAGGTGTTGCAAGTGGGCCAAAGAGGCAAGGTTTGGCTGCAAGTGCCCAAAGCAGAAAAGCCCCCCCAGTTCCAGCTTTGGCAATTGGCTCTGAACCGCTTGCCGGTGAGCGGACAGCCTTCCCAGGTGATGCTGTGCAATCCAGCGATCTAGAGTTGCGCCAAGAACTCCGTCCCGCTGTCGCGGCCGGACTTGGGCAGAACTTTAAGATCACTTTAAAATCGAGCTTGGCGAGATGCCCGGCCAGATCTGCTGGGCTGCTGCATAGGGCAGCGGGGATTTGTCGAGCCTGTTGGAAAGGAAGCCTTGCCATGAGTCAGTATCTGCCGGAACCTTCTGCCGTGGAAGAGGATCCCAGCCTGTTGGTAGGCCGACTGCGACGCAAAGAGGGCCGTTGGTTGGATTGGGCCAAAGCATGCCAAACCTTGCAACAACAGAAAATGACCCCGCAGGCCATCTTCGAGGCGACGGGGTTTGAGCCCATTCACCAAAACCAGATCATCGTTGCGGCCCAAGTTTACGAAGGGATAGCCAAAGCAGGAGCCAGCCCAGCAGTTCTGGAGCATTTTGCCCACAAAGGTAGCGATATCCTCTACGAGTTGCGCATTCTCTCTCCACAGGATCGGGTTCGGGTGGCGGAATTTATCTTCAGTCGCCATTTGCATGCCGCTGATGCTCATGAGATCGCCCGCGCCGTGAAAAATTATGCCCAGCTCCAACAGCTTCCGGAAGGGTTTACGGATCACCCCGGCGATGCGGTAGCCTATCAAGCCTGGAGAACGGCCCAGCAAACCCGCGATCTGCAGGAGCGAACTCGCGCTATCGGTCGAGCATTTCAGTATGTCCACAGCGATACAGCCCGCCGGCAGGTGGAGCAGCTTTTGTCTGCAGTTACTGCTGGCTCCCGATCCCAACGTAGCGTTTTGCCCAAGCTGTCGGTGTTTTGCCTGGAAGAAGATCTGCCGCGCCTGCTGCCGGTGGCCGGCTCCCTGCCTCTTGCAACTGCCGCCTGGGAAGGGATCCCCTCCAGCCAGCCCCAAGGGCCCTTTGGCTGGGTTAACAGCCCGACGGAGCAAACTTGGATGGCCTTGCCCGCTTGGCCGGTGATTCAAAAGGCCGGGGATCCGGTGATCCTCCAGGTGGAAAACAGGCTTTTGGGATCCCTATTGGGCTTGCCGGTGCCCACCGGCGAAGAGCAGGATCCGGTCTTGCTGGTGGTCGATCGCGCCATTCGGGTTTGGGAGGGAGATCAGATGGCAGGATTTTTCCTGGTGGATCAGGCCGGATCCCTGGCGGTGGAGTGGATAGAAGACTCGCCCTCCTCTCCCCTGTTGGGCCAGGTGCTGATGGCAGTGCGCCCCCCGCGGGTTTTCGTTGGCGCTGGCGGTGCGGAGCACTTTGAGGCGCTGGCCCAGGATCTCTGGCAGTTGGAGGAATAGGCATGGGGATCCCAGCCGTTTCCCCATTGGCGCCAGTGGTGCGGAGCACCGAGCTTGAACGGCCTCAATTGAGCAAAGCCAAGTTATCCCGATGGACGGCAGTATCAACCCCTTCGTAGCCCAGGATGTGAGGGATCTCGGCAGTTTTTTTGCCCTTGATCTGCCGCAGCTCCTCGGCGCTGTAGTTCACCAGGCCCCGCGCCACCTCCTGACCGCTGGGATCGCACAAGCGCACGGCGGCCCCCGCCTCAAAGTCTCCAGAAATGGCTGTGATCCCTGCCGGCAGCAGCGAGCGCCCCTGCTGGCACACCGCTCGTACCGCCCCCTCATCCAACGTCAGGGATCCCTCGGGGATAAGGCCGTAGGCAATCCATCGCTTGCGGGCGCTGGCGGGCTGGGGAGCCGGATCAAAGCGGGTGCCGATGGCCTCGCCGGCCAGAATGGCCGGAATTTGCTCAGGCCGTTTGCCATTGGTAATCACCACCGTTACCCCTGCGGCTGTAGCAATTTGAGCAGCGGTCAGCTTGGTGGCCATGCCGCCGGTGCCCCAGCCACTTTTGCCCTGGGCTTCGGCCTTCACCTGTAGGGGGATCCCGGGCAACACCCGCTCGATGGGCTCAGCGGAAGGATCTCGGTTGGGGTCAGCCGAATAGAGCTTGTCCACATCGGTGAGCAGGATGAGCCACTTGGCCTGCACCATGCTGGCCACCAACGCCGAAAGCGAGTCGTTGTCACCAAACTTCAACTCTTCCACCGCCACCGTGTCGTTTTCGTTGACGATGGGAATAACCCCCATCTGCAGCAATTGGGCAAACGTGCGATTGGCGTTCACGTAGCGGTTGCGCTCCACCAGATCGCCACGGGTGAGCAGCACTTGGGCAATCGGCTGGTTCAGAGCCGAGAAGAGGTCATCGTAAAGGCGGATCAGCCGCCCCTGTCCCACCGCAGCCACCGCCTGCTTTTCGGCAATGGCCGTCGGTCGTTGCCGCCAGCCAAGGCGAGCACAGCCCACCCCCACCGCCCCGGAGGAGACCAAGATCACCGCGTATCCCTGCCGGCGCAGGTGAGTCAGCACCTCCACCAGCGGCCCCAATACGGAAAGACGCAACGAGCCGGTCTGAGTATCTGTCAGGCTAGAGGTGCCGATCTTCACCACCACCGTCACGTCTGTTGTTGCCATCGCCTCCCTCAACCCATCTTCCCACCCATCTATTCACCATAGCGGAGCCAAGATGCGGCTGTATTGGTCGTCGCTTGCCCTCAGGGTCACCACAGGCGAGAATAGAACAGAGAAAGCCGTCCTCAAGCTCACCTTTTTTTGTCTGCCTGTGAATCCTGTTCGCACCCTCTCCGCCACCAAAGCGGCCTTTTTCAGCGCCTACCCTCGCCCGATCAACGCCGTCTATCGCCGGGTGGTGGAGGAGTTGTTGGTCGAGCTGCACCTGACCACCGTCAACAGCACCTTCATCTACGATCCGTTTTTTGCCTTGGGGATGGTCACCCTCTACGACGGGCTGATGGAAGCCTACCAACCCCCCGAACAGCGAGAAGCCATTTTCAACGCCCTCTGTAAGGCTTTGCACCTCAAGCCGGAGGTGTTGCGCAAGAATGCCCGCGATCTGCTGGAGTTGATGAGCAGCGGGGATCCCCGTCAGAGACTGGATCTCCTTTGCCTCAAGCCAGAGGCGGAAGATGTGGGCGGGTTGAAAGCCATTTTGGAGCGCATGACTCAGCCGCCCTATGCCTACAGCCGGGTCTTGGCTGTTGGCCTTTATACAGCCTATGAAGCCGTGGCCAAGTCCCTTTACAAAGAAGCGGAAGAGCGCACCCGCCGCTTTTTGGAGGATGTGGTGGGCAAGCTGCCCTTTTCGGCAGAGCGGGTGAAAAAGGATCTGGAGCTCTATCGGAGTAGTTTGGATCGCATGAAGCAGGCGCGGGCTGTGGTCGAGGAGATGGTGAAAGCCGCCCGACGCCAGCAGGAACGCCGCCAATCCGCCGCCTCTTTGCCCGAGACTTCCCTTGCCGACCCGAGCGAGCCCAGCAGCTAAAGGCAGGCCCTAAGCCAAATACCGAGCCCAGGTTTCCACCACCTCGGGGGATCCATACCAGCGCCGTCCACCCCGACCGGAATGGTAACAGTCGGGCAGGGTGAGATTGACAGCCCCCTGCAAGTGGGCAGCCTCGATGGGGATAATGCCATCGCCCCACAATTCCCCCTGTCCAGCCGTGAGCCAATAGCTGTTGTAGGCCAGCCAAGCCAGATAATCCTCCTGTCGCCACAGGGATCCCAGGCCCAAGCGCCGCCCCTGAATGGCTCTGCCCGCCACGCACACATAGTTCACCTCGGGCCAAAAGGCCCCCGGATAGTGGGTGTTGACAAAGTCCAAATTGCGCTTCGTCCAGCGCTCCCGGCTGGTGTGGGGGGATCCCAAGCTAATCAGCGCAGCGACCTGCTCCCGCCCCTGCCACACCTGTCCCCCATAGGGCACGGATCCCAGGTAGATGCGGGCAATCCAGCCGCCGGCGGAGTGGGCCACCAGGTTAACTCGGTCAACCCCAAACTCAGCGCAGGTCTTTTGGATGGCCTCTCGCAGCGCCCACAGGATGGGAGTGACGGGCCTTCCCCCCAGCGTGGGAAACCAACTGCGCACCCGTAACGGCACCACCCGTGCCGCATAGCCGCGGGCTTCCAGCTCTTGACGCAAGGGCTCATACTCCGACGCGCCCGCCAGATAACCGGGCAAAATCACCAGAGGAGCCATACGCTAGCGGGGATACCAGAACATGCCTTTGATCCCCTCGGGGTCGGGGGTGAAGCCCAGCCGCTCGTAAAAGCTGACCACCCCTTGATCGGCAAAAAGGGTGATGTTGCTGATGTCTTGGGCGCGCAGCTCTTGGATCACCTTTTCCATCAGCCGCTTGCCCAGACCCTTGCCCTGGAAATCGGGATGAACCACCACGTCCCAAATGGTGGCATTGAAGGCGTGGTCGGACGTTGCCCGGGCAAAGCCGATGAGGCGACGATAGCTGCCCCGCTGCTGCCACATCGACACCACCAAAAAGCTGTGCTGCAGGGCTTTTCTCACCTTGGGAATGGGACGACGCGACCATCCCACCGCATCGCAGAGCTCCTCCAGCTCGTACAGATCCAAGTTGGGATCCAAGCTGAACAGGATGGACTCGCCCTGTACCGCCACCACTTCCTGACGGTCGCGACTGCGCTGCGCGGCAACATGACCAGCTTTGGCCGTCGTTTTTTGCGCCAACTCTTTCGTCGAAGCGGCCCCTGCTGCCCCGAACAGGCCCTTCCAAAAGCTCATCGGATGTCTTCGTGGAGTGAAAGCCCCCATCTGATCAGGTAGGCGTGTCCTCAGTATAGCCAGGATTGGCAGCGGGAATAGCTGAATCTGCATAGGTGCTTCCGCGCAGGCTTGGGACAGGTCTTTATCGGAAACTGAGAGTGGAAAGTCTGGGCGCTAAAAAGTCTATGGTTCCTCCCGGCACCGGCACTCTCGTCAATACCCTCGCCATCTTGGCGGGGAGCGGCCTTGGTTGGGGAGTAGGTAGCCGCCTGCCCCAGCGAATGAGCCAAACCCTTTTGCAAGCCATGGGATCCCTGGTGCTGGTCTTAGGGATCCAAATGGCCCTCACCCTCGGCAGTGCCGCCCAAGCGGTAACGGTTTTGGTTGCTCTGATGTCAGGAGCTGTGCTGGGGGAGTGGATTGACATCGAGGCTGCTTTTGAGCGGATTGGCCAGGCCCTGGAAAAGCAGGTAAGCCGTTGGCTGGGCCCCAACCCGATTACCCGTGCCTTCGTCACCACCAGCATCCTGTTTGTGGTCGGCCCCATGACCCTGCTGGGATCCATCCAGGATGGATTGGGGGATCCCTCGCTGTTGTTGGTGAAAGCCGCTTTGGACGGGATCGCCACCCTCGCCTTCACCGCCAGCCTTGGCTGGGGCACCCTATTTTCTGCGGTGCCGGTGCTCCTGGTTCAGGGGGGAGTGGCTTTGTTGGCGCGGCAGTTGCAGCCTCTGTTGCGCCCAGACCTGATCGCCGCCTTGGAGGCCACCGGTGGGATCCTGATCTTGGGCATTGGCCTCAACCTGCTCGGCCTGGCCCGCCTGCGGGTGGCCAACTTGCTACCGGCTTTGGTGATCGTGGAGCTGCTGGTGGGGTTTTTCCCCGTTTGGGATCTCCACTTCTAGGTTTCCAGGTCGGTTGGGAGGTAGAAAGGGTCAGAAACCGCTTAATGGCCGGCGGTTAACTGGGATCCAATCTCTGATGACCCCCGATAGTCTGAAAGAGCTACTCAGCCACACCACCAGAGAACAGTTGGTGCAGGAAGCCCTACGAGCGGAACGTTCCAAAAGCTACTTGGCTTTTCAAATGCTTTCGAATTTGCTTTCTATGAATCCCCCCGAAGGGGGGACTTGCGGACAGCAGGCGTTAGGCAAGAGCGGTTGACTACCCCGCCGCTACAGGCAGCATAGTGCAAAGCCGCCCTGGAAGGACGGGGCTTTAAACCCAGTTTTTTGGTTAAGCTTGATGACGACTCTTTCCCAGGCATCAATGCCGGGGCTTGCACGCCAAACTCTCGGTGAAGCTTTTGCCAGTAATTTATAGGCAATTGCAAATCAGGATGCAACCAGCCCCCAGCAACTCAGTAGGCCAAGCCCATGCTGCGGGTGGTTTCGGGGCCAAGGTAGACCCGGATGCTCAGGAAGTCGGTAGGGCAAGCGGTTTCACAGCGTTTGCAGCCAACACAGTCTTCGGTGCGGGGGGCAGCCGCGATCATCCCAGCTTTGTTTTTTCCTTTCCAGGGCACCATCTCCAACACGTCGGTGGGACAAGCCCGCACACACTGAGTGCAGCCGATGCAGGTGTCGTAGATCTTGACCGAGTGAGCCATTAGCGTTCTCCAGTCGAGCAGGTTGAAAAGTTAAAAAAAGGTTTACCGAATCGGCATGGCAGCAACATCGCTGCGCCAGTGCCCTCAGTGTACTGTAGTCCTGGGAAGCCTCCAAAATCTCCGATCCAAATGTTCAAACAAATTTACATCCGGTGGGGTCGTCCTCTGAGCTGATGGGAAGGTTGCTAGGGTTGGGCTAGGATCGGCCTGAAGATCACAGGACAAGGGATCCTGAACATGGGGCGTTCGGTGCAGGATTGGCGAAGGCAAACTCAGGGCAATCTGCGTCGTCTGGGGCCGATTTTGCTGGAGATCTTCGAGGAGAACAGGCCTCGCCTGCGCCAATGGGATCAGCAGCTCACCGATTGGGTGCGCAGCCGCCGCTGGGGGGTGGATCCGTCTCTGCCCAAGGTGGCTATCTATGTCCTGGGCGCAGTGGTGATCCTGGCGATCCCACTTCTCACGTTTGTGGCTTTGGGGGCCTTTCTGACCTTTCTGGGTGTCCAAATTGTCCAAAAGTGGTCACAAGGGGATCCCGCTCGCCAAACTCAGCGCCGCTATCTGCGCAGTGCTGACGCGGATGATGATGACTTTGATCTGGATTGAGAAAGGGGCTGCGGGGAATGGGCGGGCTAACTGTCCGCCGACCGTTGGGGCTCCTGGGAGTCTTGCTGCATGCCCAAGCGTTGTTTGACCTGTCTGATCACCTTCTGGTGAGAGCGGTTTTCCAGCCTGTTTAGGCCGATGGCGCCGGCCAGGATCCCCAACTGTAAGGCCAAGCTGGGCAAGGTGGTGTTCAAGTCCCGTCCCGCCAGGGCTCGAAAGAAAAACACAAACGCCCCGATGGTAGCCGAGAACCCCACCGCCAAGTAGATGAAGCGCCGCAAGCTGCGGTAGGGAGCGGCCAGCTCCGTCAAGAGCCTCACTTGCTCCGCTGAAGAGGGATCCCGCCGCTGCGACAGGGGCGATCTTGGCTTGGGATCGGAGTCTGCCATTGGCTACACCTCCTCAGGCAACAAGAGGGGCTCCCGACCGGAAACCCCCGCCAAAACGGCTTCGGCAGCGCGGCAGGCGGCCAGAATATCTCGCTCTTCCCCTCCCAAGTACACGCGGCCAAAGCTACCGAAAGGCATCACCTCCAGGATGTTGATCTGGGCAGATTTTTCTGCCTCGTTGGCAGCCAGGGGGGCATAGCCTGCCGGTTGCACCTCCAGGATGTAGAGGGTTTGGCCAGCCAGGAGCATTTGGCCACGGCGGGAACGGTTAATCAACTGGGTTTGGTGGGGATCGATGTTGCGGATGATCTGGCTGGAGATGATGCGGGGCTTGAGGCGCTCCTGTTCACTCACCCCTAAGGCAGCCAGAATCGCCCGTCCGGCGGTGCGGGTATCCCCTTGGTTGCTGGAGTGTACTTCCAGAAGGCCGTAGAGGCGTTCCACCACCTGCAGCCCCGGCCTCACCGAGGTGGCCTTCAGGGCAATATCCATAACGCGGTTGATCTCGATGCCGGGGGAAATCTCGACCCACAAAGAAGTGTCCCCAGGCAGGGGCAAAAAGCCGTAGGCTACTGTGCCCAGATAAGCAGCATACTGGGGTTGCAGCCGATCCAAAAACACGTAACTGCGAAGGTCGATCCCCAAAAAAGTCCTCCCTTTGGGCTCGGTTGGATGGTGAGCTGATGTCGATCTATTCTTTACTATTCTTATTCTTCTCCAGCCTCATCGCAGCTCTTGGGTCCTTGGGCGGGCCGACCAACCTTCCAGCTCTACAGGTCACCCTGAGCCACCACCTTCACCGTTGTCAGGGCTTCCACGTCGATGGGCCCGCGCACGTGCAGCCGCTGGGTAGAAATGCCCAAAGACAGGTCGCGAAACGCTCCCAACGTGGGGATCCCAGCTCCCCGGCCTGCCGAGAGGGGGGAAGTGTTGATGTGGATCAGGGCGGCATCTACTTCCTGGAGAAAGCGCTGGGCCGCCGATTGGCTATCGGTGAGGATCGTCTCCGATTGACGGCAACCATTTTTGTTGATCCAGGCGATCGCCTCCGTCAGGTCGGCAATGGGCTGCAGGCGCAGATGAGGTCGTTCTGTCGAGTCAAAGCCTTGCCCAAGCGGCTGGAGCTGCGGGAACTGTTCCAGAATGGAGGCGGCTGCCTGGATATCGATCCCGTGACCCAGCAAGTCCTCCACCAAGGCGGTCAGATGGTTGGCGGCCCAATCGGTGTGGATCAGCAGCCAGAGGGTGAGAGGCTGATAGATGGGGATCCCTTCTGAGCCATACTGGGCGAGGGGATCCAACAAAACCGACTTGACCAAAGGCCAAGGGGCGGTGCGATCCAGATAGATGTGGCCGTAGCCCAAATGGGTAGCCAGAGTCGGCACTTTGCTGGCCTGCAACAGGAACTCCACCCAGCCGGGGCGACCGCAGGGAATCACCAGGTCTAGGTAGCGGGTTTGCTGTAACAACGGCAATAGTGGGGAATCTACTTGGGGATCTGCGGTTCGGTCTTGGGCGGGCAAGGTTTGAATGGCCCCTTCCGGGATCCCGTGCTCATAAGCCGTCTCTGCCAACAGGTTGACCATAGCCTGGTGAGTTTTCTGGATGGGACCGCTGCTGGCCAAAATCACGCCATTTCCTGTTTTTAGGCACATGCCAATGCCATTTAAGGCAAACTCGGGGTAGATTTCGTAGACCAGAGCAATCAACCCCAACGGGACGCGGTAGCGGCCAATAAACAGGCCATTCTCCTGGCGGTGCCCTTTCTCCAGCTTGCCAATGGGATCCGGCTGCTGGGCCAGGAGAGTCAGCAACTGGGCGGATCGCTGTAGACGCTCGGGGGTGAGCTTCAGGCCGTTGAGGATCCACTCCGGTACGGTTTGCTCGCGGCAACTTTCCAGGTCGAGGGTATTGGCTTCCAGGAGCAGATCGGAGCGCTCCAACAAACACCGCGAGAGAGCCAGCAGGGCCTGGCGCTTGGTTTGGCTGCTCAACCGCTGCATCTGCGGTAGTAAGCGGCGTACCTGTCGCAGAGTGGTACCTAAGTCAAAGTCTGAACCGAAATCTGTCACTTGAACTTCTCCCGCCTAGCCCATTAGAGACAGACCCGCTGCGTTCTCCAGACCACTGCTAACAAGAAATGGTTGGATCCACAAGTGCTGGGGCTGCCAATTCTGGAGACCAGTCGCTGGAGAAAATCTCACTCACCTCAGGGCCGCCGCAGCAGCAAGATCGCCGTTACCATCAACAGCGTCAACAACAAGCCGAGAATCATGAACCAACTGAGCAACTGGGTTTGGTTTGGGAAGAGCACTGCGCCGATGAACCCAACCGCCAAGACAATGCCCAAGCTGAGGGTGAGGCCCAAGAGCGCGGATCCCTGTAGGGTGTTTTCCCGCCGCAACACCCATTGGTAGCCGTTCCAGAACCACATTTTGCGGTAGGGATAAGAAACGGCCAGTTGCTCGATGTACAGGCGGTCGGGGGTAATGGCAAAAATATGCTGGCAACGGCTACACCCAAAGGCTTCGGTTAGGGTGATCAGGCGCAACTGACCTTGATGGCAGCACGGGCAGGGGTAAATTTTGGCGGGCTCAAGGGTCTGAGCGACACGCGGGGCTGAGTTTTGACGGGGAGACTTGCGGGGAGAAGAGAAGGCCACAGCTCTCAGCCGGTGAGAAGTTGGGATCCCTCACATCCTATCTTCAGGAAAGCGGAGTCAAGCCACCCAGAGATGGTGGACGTAGCGCCAGGTGAGGATTTGGTTGAGGGCGAGGAAGATCAAAGCTAGAAGCCCGTAGCCCAGCTTCAGGATAGTGCCAAGATAGCCAAGCACCCTTTGGGGGATGAAGCTGAAATCGGTGTGTTTGGCCCAATGTACCAACGCCAACACCTGCAGGATGTGAACCGGCAGACAATAGCGGCTCATGCTTCGCTGGCCCAAGGGGCTCGTACCCGTCAGGGCAATGTAAAACATGGCCCAAGCAGCCAGATGAAATCCCAGCCGCTCCCGCCAACACTGGCTTCTACCTGCCATAACTCCTGCCGCATCCATTAAACCTGTAACAAGCAGGGATCCCAGGGTGGCAGACACAAACAGTTGGCTAAGAGCGTCAGCCCACAGCCCAGGGTCTTTCATCGGTGCAGAAAGAGAGAGTAAGCTTTGCCAGCGTTCGGCGGAAAGGACATATGTGCGAGCTTGGAAAATAGCTTGATAATTGGCTTTCACGCCGGTAAAGTAACGCTGCATTTCCAGGTAGAGATCCCAGCGTCCGAAGCGGAGCTGACAGTAGAGAAAAAAGCCCAGGCCACCCAACAGAGCCAAGCTCGCTGCCATACTCGTCCAAAACCAACGGCGGGCTTGGGTTCTCTCCCCCGCTTTCAGGAGATTCAAAAAAGGGAGCAGCGCCACCGGCAAGCCGACAATCCGAGTAGCACTCATCACCAAGCCGTGGATCCCAGCCAGGAGCATCAGCAGGGGACGGCCCCCGTGAATTGACCAGTAGAGAAAACCCAGTAGGCTGGCCATAAACAAAGATTCGCTGTAGCCCACGACCAGGTAAAAGCTGGTGGGATAAAAGAAGATGAGCAAACTGGCCAAAATTTGCCAGAGGGGGGGAATTTGCCACCTGCGGTAAAACAGGAAAAGGTAAACCCACATCAGCCAGCAAAAGAGCTGGGCGGTGAGGTAGAGCCCCAGTTCAGGGTCAACTCCCACAAGGTGACTGATTGCGGCCACTGCCAGGGGATAGCCGGGGAAAAAAGCTACGTTGCTCTGCTCATAGGCAATCTTGTCGAAACCCACAAACTGGTACCCCCGCCGCACAATGCTGAGATACCAATAGCTATCCCGCTGACTCAGGGCTGTGAAGGCAGAAGCATAGTCGCTCTCCTCACTCCAGAGGGAGATCATAAAGATCTGCAGCACTGTCAAGGCCAAACTGGGCAACAAGATTTGCCCTAAGAAAGGGGCAAGGTACTGCCGACCTCGCTGCAACAGATGACTGAGAGGAAAGCTCATCGCTGAATCGTTAAGGGTGAAGATGGCACTTTGATTTCTTCTTGGTAATCGTCGTCGGAGTTCACCTGCCAGAGATTGTGACTACCGGGTCGGAGAATGTTCTCAGCCGCCAGCAAGCCCATCAGTAAACTGTGATCTTGGTTGTTGTATTTAAATGAGCCGTAGCGGCCCACCACTTGTAGATTTTCAAACTGGCTGAGATACTCCTGCAAAATGGCTAAATCTTCTTTATAGCTACCGGTATAGATGGGATAAGTGCGGGGCAGGCGCACCACAAAGCCACTGTAGATCTTTTGATCGTGAAGCAGGCCAATTTGACGCAGCTCCTTCTCGGCCAAAGCCAGCAATTCCTCCTCAGGAGCTTGCCACAAGGGATCCCCAAAGTTGCACCAATACTCACAGCACAAGGGGGTTTGCTCTTGGTTGGGCAACATGGCCGGAGACCAATTGGCGAAGTTGGTCACCCGTCCCACCCCCACCGTTGGATCGTTGATATACAGCCAGTTATCGGGGAAGAGCTGGGATCCCTGCACAATCAAGTAAACCAAGACAGTATTGCGAAATCTGAGATTGCGGGCTGCCTGCAGCACTTGGGGGGGAGGCAATTTCCGCAGGCTCTGCACCAACACCGTCAGAGGGATCGAGGAAATGACGTGGGAGGGGGAGACCCAAGTTTCACTTCCATCCTGAAGATTGCGCAGTTGCAGCTCGACAACTTGGGATCCCCGATGTCTGAGGGTGACTACTTCTGTGTTGAGCAGGACTTTTTGTCCCTCGGCAAGCAAATACTCCTGCATTTTTTCATAGAGCTGCCCGGATCCCAGACGAGGAAACTGAAACTGGTCGATCAGAGACTTGGCCAAGCTTCGATTCCACCCCAAGGCCTTTTGGATGGCTTGCCCAAGGCTGAGACCTTTGATGCGCTGGGCAGCCCAATCAGCACTGATCTCGGTACAAGGGATCCCCCAAAGCTTTTCCGTATATCCTTCAAAGAACATTTGAAAGAGTCGGGTGCCGAACTTGCCTTTGACCCAGTCGGCAAAGTTCTGGGGAGCTGGTCGCGGAATTAATTGTGCCCAGAGATAGGAAAGGACAATGTGCAGGCTTTCCCACCAACCCACTTTGCGCAGGACTTCCCAGGCCTGAATGGGGTACTGAAAATACTGCTTGCGGTAATAGATGCGGGTGAGCCGTCGGACGGTTACTTGCTCGGATTCCAAAACCTGATTCCACAACTCTCGCACCGGCAGGATTTTAGTGAAAAAACGGTGCGGGCCATAGTCCAAGATAAACCCCTGATACTGAATACTTTTGGCCAAACCCCCGACCTTCTCCTCTCGTTCTACCACCACTACGGAAAAACCCAGTTGGTTCAAGCGATAGGCAGCCGCCATGCCTGCCGGCCCCGCTCCCAGGATGTAGATGGGATCCCCCACTCTGTCTCTTCCCGAAACTGCTTTACAGGGACATTCTAAAACAGGTCGAGAAACTTCCCTACCATCGGCCAACTCCCTGCCAAACCCCAGGACAATGAGGGGAGAAGAGAAAGGTTAGACTGGTGAGGCTGCGGCTGGAGGCTGGCCTGTGCTGTTGACCAAGGGCTTTGAGGTGGAAATGTACACCGGCACCGCCGCCGGGGAAGTGGTGGGCTTGTCGGATCGCATTTGCCAGGCTTTGCCAGGGTTTGTGCGGGAGCCGGATCGGCGCAATGTGGAGTACATCACCCCCCCTCTCCGCCGCTACGAAGACCTGCTCTGTGCCTTGTTGCGGCCTCGCCTACAGTTGCGGCAATTTTTGCGCCGTCTTGGCCCTTACACCCTTCTGCCAGGGAGCACGCTAGCTTTGGGCGGCAGCGACCACTTCGAGCGGTCGGATCCCGGCAACCCCTACCACGACTACATCGAGCGCACCTATGGCACGCGGGTGGTAACTGCTAGCATTCACATCAATGTTGGCCTGCCAGGTACCGAGGCCATCTTCCGGGCCTGTCGCCTGCTGCGAGCGGAAGCATCTCTCTACCTAGCTCTGAGCGCTTCCTCCCCTTTTCTGGACGGACGGGTGACGGGATCCCACTCCAGCCGTTGGCAGGTGTTCCCCAAAACGCCGGCTCAGGTGCCCTTCTTCCGGGATCACGCCCACTACATTGCCTGGATCCAGGAGCAGCTAGCCCTGGGCACCATGCAGAATGTGCGCCACCTGTGGGCCTCGGTGCGACCCAACGGCCCGGAGCGGCCCTACCACCTCAACCGCGTGGAGCTGCGCATTTGCGATCTGGTGGGGGATCCGGTAATGGTTCTGGCGATTACCGCCTTGGTGGAAGCCCGTCTCTGGCAGTTGCTGGCCCAGCCGGAAGCGCTGGATCCCTTGCGGGGGCCCTTTACCCCGACAGAGCTGGAGAGCCTTTGCGAAGCCAACGAGCAGGCTGCTGCTCGAGAATCGCTGCAATCTCATTTGGTCGATTGGCGGACAGGCCGGGAACGGGCGGCCCAAGAGTGGATCGAAGAGCTGCTGACCGAAGCTTGGCGTATTGGCCAACCTCAAGGCTTGGGCTGTTTTCTAGCTCCCTTGCAAACTCTGCTCCACCAGGGCAATGAGGCCCAACGCTGGCTGAAACAAGTCAACCAGGGATCCACGCCTGCCCAAGTGTACCAACAGGCCATCCAGGAGCTGGCCGAACAAGACCGAGAGAGGCAGGAAACCCTCTGCCAAGTTGTTGGCTAAGCCTCTGCCCAACGGTGAGTGTTCTCAACCCGGTGCCTTCCACACGCTGAATCTTCGACCCAACTTAAATCCCCTAAACAGGCTCCACCGCTTCTTGTAGGGCTTGGCGGGCAACGCGAGTGACGTAGAGGGTAGCAGCTACGGTGGCGATGAGCCCCACGAGGCGAACGACCCATTGGGCGGTTTGAGCCTGAGGATCCAACTCCCTGCCTTCCATGTTGGCCAGGGATCCCGCCAATGAGCCGATGTACACATACATAAAAGTGCCCGGCACGATCCCGGCAGTGCCCAACAAGTTATCCAGAAAAGAAATTCGGGTCAGCCCTAGGGCGTAGTTGAGCACATTGAAGGGAAACGCAGGCGACAGCCGAATCAGGCCGACTATTTTCCATCCCTCACGTCCCACTGCTCGGTCGATGGCCGCAAACTTGGCATTTCCCTCAATCCATTTCGCCACCTGTTCCCGCGCCAAGTAGCGCCCGATGAAAAAGGCCAAATTCGCTCCAATGGTTGCCCCGATTAGCACATACACAGTTCCGGCCACCACCCCGAACACAGCTCCTGCCCCCAAGGTCAGCACCGAAGCCGGTAAAAGCAGCACCGTCGCCACAATGTAAATGGCAATGAAGAGGATCGGCCCCAGCGGCCCCAAGCTTTCCATCCAAGCCAGAGCCCCGGTGAGCCAGTCTTGAATAACCCCAAAAAATCCCAATCGATGTGCTGCCCAAAAGATAAAGATGGCCGAGCCCAAAACCGCAGCAAGCTTGAGCAAAATCCGCTGCTTTTGAGGGTTTGTGCTGGGTTGAGGCAGCTCTTCCATTGGCCAAACTCCTAGTAAAGTGCCTGTGAGGTGAGCTGGAGCAAGCTGGAGTAAACAGCTCTCAGAGTGGGGGAAGCATCTTTACCCGAAAGTCGTGCCATTCCATCCCCAAAGATAGCCCTTGGCATCGCTGAACTCAATGTAAATCCTCTTCTTGGGGATCCCCAATCGGGCCTCGATGGTGCCACAAAAAAACTCGCTCATGGCCCGGGTTTGTTGGGCGGAAAATTGCCCGATACTCTTGATTTCCACGTAGCAACAGGGATCCCCACTGCCGGCAAAGGTCATCGGGATCCCACCTTCAAAGGCAGTCATCACGTAGGCTTCCGACTTGCCCAACTGTTCCGATAGAGCAGCAGACAGCACCTTGAGCAGTTCCCCTACCGCGGCGGCTTCTGGTTGCACAGACGTTTGCAGCTTGATCAACGGCATGGATCCCTCTCCCTCTCAACGAGTTCATCTTGGCATTCTTGGCCCCGCTTTTTGGCGATCCACCTGTGGTAGCGTAGCGACAGAGTTGGGCAAACCTCTATGGAGCAGACGAAGCCGGCCCAGCCAGAGATCGGCCACTACCGGGATCGGCCTGGGCCATGTCTTTGTGGCGTGCAAACCGAAGCTGCCCCCGCTCCTGTCGGCCCCTACAGCCAGGGTGTTGCTGCTCTGGGGCCATTCCTGTTTACTGCCGGGCAGGTGGGCCTGGATCCCAAAACCGGCAAACTGGTGGGGGAGGACATTGTTTCTCAAACTCGGCAGGCATTGCTGAACGTGCAGGCGGTGCTGGAAGCGGGGGGCACCACTCTCTCCCAGGTGGTGAAGACAACGGTTTTCCTGGCCGATATGGAGGATTTTGCGGCCATGAACGAGGTTTATCGAGAGTTTTTTGCCACCGATCCGGCTCCGGCTCGCTCTTGCGTACAGGTGGCCCGCCTGCCCCTCAATGCCCGAGTAGAAATCGAGGTTGTGGCTTGCTACCCACAATCAACCTAAGTGCTAGGTGTCTCTAGAGTGGGAGCCCGGCTGGGGGGAGGGTTTCTGGGTCGGCGCGGATCCCGGCAAATCGGGAACCGGATCGTAGCCCCCTGGGTGCCAGGGATGACAGCGACAGAGGCGACGGATCCCCAGCCAACCCCCTCGTAGGGCACCGTAGCGCCGCACCGCTTCCAAGGTGTACTGAGAGCAGGTGGGGTAATAGCGACAAGCAGGTGGCAGCCAAGGAGAAATGCCGACCTGGTAACCCCGGATCAGGGCAATCAAGCTGCGGGTGAGGGGATCCGATTGTTCGGGCATGGGTCGGAGTCCAAAAAGCGCATCGCTACTTCAAGGTCATCTGGAACGTACCGGCGATCTCTATTGTCAATCCTTGCAGTTACCAAGAAAACTGGGTTTAAAGCCCCGCCCTAAGGCCTACGGCCCGCTGACGCGACCAGGGCGGCTTTTATCTTGCTAGACCTTTGATAAAGTAGGCTCATGCGCGTCCTCGAAGCCAAGCTCCTCAACGGCACAGCCCAGCAGTACCAAGCCTTGGATGAGGCCATTCGGACTGCCCAGTTCGTGCGCAACAAGTGCCTGCGCCACTGGATGGATCATCAGGGGGTGAACAGGGCCACGTTGTACTCCCTCTGCAAGGACTTGGCCAGAGAGTTCCCCTTCGCCCAGAAGCTGAACTCCTCTGCCCGACAAGCCAGTGCGGAGCGAGCCTGGTTTGCCATCTCCAACTTCTACCGCCGCTGCAAGGAGAAGGCAGCCCAGAAGGGCTATCCCAAGTTCCAGAAACATTGTCGCTCCGTGGAGTACAAAGTCTCCGGCTGGAAGCTGGCAGCAGATGGGATGTCCCTCACCTTCACGGATGGCTTCCAGGCAGGCACCTTTGCTTTGTATTGCAACGACAAGGCGCGGCGGGACATCCTCACCCTGAAAATCAATCGGGTGCGGGTAGTGCGGAGAGCCGATGGCTACTACGCCCAGTTTTGCCTGGACGTGGAGCGCCGAGAGGAGGTGGAGTCCACCGGCCAGGCGGTGGGGCTGGATGTGGGCTTGATGCACTTCTACGCCGATAGCGATGGGAACAAGGTAGAGTGCCCCAAATTCTTGCGTCGTGCCGAAAGGAGGTTGAAGCGACAGCAAAGGAGACTGAGCAGAAAGTTTCGGAGAGGGGCCAAACCCCAATCCAAGAACTACCACCAGCAGAGGAAGCGGCTGGGCAAGGTGCATCTCAAAGTCCAACGCCAGCGTAGAGACTGGGTCATCAAGCTGGCCCGGTGCGTAGTGCTCGCCTACGGCGGCGCGGAGCGCTTTGTCTAGCGACATCGTGGCGTATGAGGACTTGCCGGTGCGCAACTTGGTGCGGAATCACCACTTGGCCAAGTCGATTCACGATGCCGGGTGGAGTTTATTCACCGGGTGGCTGGACTCCTACGGGAAGGTCTTCAACAAGGTGGTGGTGGCCGTGCCGCCCCAGTACACCAGTCAGGACTGTTCTCGGTGTGGCCACCGGGTGAAGAAGACGCTGTCCACTCGCACCCATCAATGCCCGCAGTGTGGGGTGGTGATCGACCGGGATGAGAATGCGGCCATCAACATCCTGCGCAAAGGGCTGGAGCTGCTGGGTGAGGAGTGGAACAACGGTACCTTTGGGCAAAAGGGAACCGCCCCGAAAGGGGGAACGCCTGGGGAGATGAGCACCGCTGCTGTGGAGGGGCAACCTGACACGGTAAGTGCTGTCGCAGAACCAGGAACCAGAATCCCCTGCCTTTAGGCAGGGGAGTATGTCAATTGTGAGATAATGGTAAAGCTGCGCTTTCTGTGCAGCCTCTGGTTCTAATCAGTTCTATCTGGCCAATTAGGGGATAGTATGCTGCACACACTATCTGGCCAATTAGGGGATAGGTCTCCAGCTCTGATCGGGATCCACTGTATCCTGGAGCTTTACGACTGCCCGGCCAAACTTTTGGATGATGCCTCTCTGGTGCAACAGGCTTTGCGAGAGGCAGCCAGACGCTCCAACTCCACCTTTTTGGGAGAGCTGTGCCATCCATTTGAGCCACAGGGGATTACAGCCCTCGCTCTTTTGGGGGAATCCCACATCTCCATTCACACCTGGCCCGAAGCGGGCTACGCGGCGGTGGATGTGTTCACCTGTGGTCGCCACACCCGACCGGAAGCGGCCTGTGAATATCTGATCGACGTGTTTCAAGCGCGACGATATTCCCTGCGCAAGGTGCCCCGCCGCACCGCGCAACCGACACTCCTGGAAGAGGCCCCAGACTCGGCTGAGGTGCTCACCTGTGAAGCAACCCGACGAAGGCGCTGAGATCTTCGCCAATCGCAGCTTTTTCCAAACTGTCATGGGGGCCATCTGTAGGCTGGGTGGGATCCGATTCACCCCAGAGGTCAGTCTATGTTGCTGGAAAAAGCTGTAGCGAGGTGCTTATGAGCAGCCCGAGAAGTTTCTTCTGGGTTCAGGAGTACTTTACCCCTTGGGACTACACCGCCCGTGCGGTCACGCGCATCTTGGCCTACCGAAAAACCCCTTTCCAGGAGATGCTGATCGCCGAGACGGGGGCCTTCGGCAAGGGTCTGATGCTGGATGGGCATTGGCAATCCACTACCGTGGATGAGTTTCTGTACCACGAGGCTTTGGTTCATCCGGCTATGGTGCAGGTTGTCCAAGCGGGCGGGATCCCCCGGCGGGTACTGGTGTTGGGGGGGGCAGAAGGGGCAACGCTGCGGGAGGTGCTGCGTTGGCGCTCGGTGGAGCAGGTGGTGATGGTGGACATCGATGGGGAGGTGGTGGCAGCCTGCCGAGAGCACCTGCCGGAAATGCACCAGGGATCCTTTGAAGATCCGCGGGTGGAGGTGGTGATTGCCGATGCCTTGGATTTTCTCCAGGAAACAGGCCCCATTTGGGATGTGATCCTTTCCGATCTCTCCGATCCCATTGAGTCCGGCCCTGCCTACCGCCTCTTCACCCAGGAGTTTTTCCGCCAGATCCGCTCCAAGTTGCAGCCAGATGGGGCTTTCACCATCCAAGCCGGGCCGACGGGGCCGGTTGAGCTTCATCAACACACCCGCATTGTTCGCACCCTGAAAACGGTGTTTGCCGCCGTGCAGCCCTACGCCATCTATGCCCCCACCTACGGTGGCCCACTGGGTTTTGCCCTGGCAGCTCAGGATCCCATCTCCCCCAGGCCAGAACCGGAGCAGATCGACCAGATTCTGAGCCAACAGTTGGATCCCGAGCGAGGGGCACTGCAATTCATCGATGGCATCACCCTTCTGGGCCTCTACCAAGTCCCAGCTCACCTGCGCCGTGCCATTGCCGCCGAGACCACGGTTTATACCCTGGATAACCCGCCTCGCATCGAATAAGGGGCTATCCAGCACCCCGAAGGGATCCCAGGAGAGTTTGTCTTTGGTGCCATAACTTGGTAGATTCGTGAGCAGCCGAATTTTGCTTCCCTGATGAAAGTCCTGGTTATTGGTGGTGACGGATACTGTGGCTGGGCGACAGCCCTGCACCTATCCAACAGGGGTTATGAGGTGGCCATTCTCGATTCCTACGTCCGCCGCCTCTGGGATCTGCAACTGGGGGTTTCTACCCTGACCCCCATTGCCCAGCTAGAGCAACGGGTGGATTGCTGGAAGGGGCTAACCGGCAAGGACATTCCCATCTTTGTCTGCGACGTTACCAACTACGAAGCCCTGATCTCCTGCATGCGCCGCTTCCCGCCGGAGGCCATTGTTCACTTTGGCGAGCAGCGCTCTGCCCCTTACTCGATGATCAGCCGCGAGCATGCGGTGATGACCCAGGTGAACAACGTGGTGGGCACCTTGAACATCCTCTACGCCATCAAGGAGGAATTTCCCGATTGCCACCTGGTGAAGCTGGGCACCATGGGCGAGTACGGCACCCCCAACATCGACATCGAGGAGGGGTACATCACCATCGAGCACAATGGCCGCAAGGATACCCTGCCCTACCCCAAGCAGCCGGGATCCATGTATCACCTCTCCAAAGTACACGACAGCCACAACATCCACTTCGCCTGCCGCGTCTGGGGCCTGCGGGCCACCGACCTGAACCAAGGGGTGGTATACGGCGTGCTCACAGAAGAAACCGGCATAGACGAGGTGCTGATCAACCGTCTCGATTACGATGGCGTATTCGGCACAGCTCTGAACCGCTTCTGCATTCAAGCGGCCGTGGGCCATCCGCTGACAGTGTATGGCAAGGGCGGCCAGACCCGCGGTTTCCTGGATATCCGCGACACGGTGCGCTGCGTGGAGCTGGCCATTGCTCACCCTGCCGAGCCGGGCCAATTCCGGGTGATGAACCAGTTCACAGAGCAATTTAGTGTTGAGCAACTGGCGTTGCTGGTGCAAAAGGCGGGAGCCACCATGGGCCTGAAGGTGGAAATCAACCACCTGGAGAACCCCCGCGTCGAGCTGGAAGAGCACTACTACAACGCCAAAAACACCAAGCTCCTAGACCTGGGCCTCCAGCCCCACTATCTGTCCGATTCCCTCTTGGATTCGCTGCTCAACTTTGCTCTCAAGTACAAGGATCGGGTGGATGTGCGGCAGATTTTACCCAAGGTGAAGTGGAAAGGTTAACTCTCCAGGCAAGCTTGGGCCAGGCTCAGCCAGCCGCGCGCCAGGTTGTCCAGGTTATAGCCGCCTTCCAAGCCGAAGAGGGTTTTGCGGGTCACCTGCTCCAGGCAGAGGCGGGCCATGCGGCCAAAGGCTTCCGGCTCTAGCTGCATACCGGCCAGGGGATCCCCTTTGGCACAGTCGAAGCCGGCGCTCACCAGCAGCAAATCCGGCTGGAACGCTTGCAAGAACGGCAAGATCTTCTCGTCGAGGGCCTTTTTGTAGGCCAACCAATCCGAGCCGGCAGGCAAAGGCACGTTGCAGAGGTTGCCGTGGATCCCGGTTTCGCGAGCGGAGCCGGTGCCGGGGTAGAGGGGAAACTGATGGATGGAGGCATAGGCCAGTTGGGGATAGCGCTCCACCACCGCCTGCGTGCCGTTGCCGTGGTGAACATCCCAATCGAAAATCGCCACCCGCTTCACCCCCGGCTGATCCAGCGCCCACAGCGCCGCAATGGCTGCGTTGCTGAATAAACAAAACCCCATTGCCCGTTCTGGCTCTGCGTGATGCCCAGGTGGACGGCACAGCACCAGCGCTGGCTGAGCGGTGGTCAAAACCGAGGCAGAGCCGGCAATCCAAGCTCCCACAGCCAGGCGCGCCGCTTCAAAACTTCTCTCCGAGAGAGCAGTGTCGGCATCAATGTGTCCCCCACCTGCTGTTGCCAACTCAGCCACCTGTTGGATGTGCTGACGCGAGTGTACTCGCTCCAGCTCTGCCAGCTCCGCCAAGGGGGGATCCCGCCATTCCAACTGGTTGGCAAAAGGGGCACCACGCAGCGCCTTAACAATGGACTGCAAGCGAGCCGGACGCTCGGGGTGAAATGGCCCAGTATCGTGGCTGAGGAAAATATCAGAATAGTAAACAGGCAACATGGGCAGAGGCAACAAGCTAAGGCAACGCCTTTGCAGTGTAGCTTAAGCCCGCCCCCTCTATCCGTAGAAGACCTCTGACATGGATCCCGCATAGGGGTCAAGGCCAAAAGAGGCTTGTTGGAGTTTTTGATTGACCACATCCCGCACTACCGACCGCAGCAATTCCAGCTCAGAGGAATTGAGTTGATCGCGGCTGGGACACTCATCGGCAGCCAGCCACATGTAGATGGCGGGGACCCGGTTTAGGATCTGCTGCATCATCGCTTCCCGCTCCCTAGCGTCATGAAACACCTGTTGATGGGGGTGCTCAGTGGAGAGGATAGTTTCCAGTTCTCCCAATGCCAGGTACTCGACGATATTAACCAACATCTTTTCCATGATGAATGTTCCTCCTAAAAATCCCTGTCGCTCTTAAAAACAGACATTAAACAAAAAACGCTGCTTCCCCATCTTCCTCCGCTGCTTTTGGCACCGGATTTTGCCTACAGGCCGACCATTTAAGCCGGTTGCAGTTAAGTCTGCCGTCGGGAAGAAGTTGCGGTTTCGTTCGTAAGATCCTCTTGTGCAGCCAATCCTTGCCTCCTCTATTCGCCTCGTTTGCCTTTCCACTTGCCGCTGAAAGCAGCCAATAGGAGCCATCAGCAGCTGGAAAATCTTTTTGCTGGTATTCAGTACCAACGAAGAATTATCAGCGTTCAAGAGAAACAAGGTAGAGCGTTTAACAAAGACTATAGAAACTCGACTGCAAAAGGCAGGAAGATCTTACTCAGCTATTTGTCATTCACTACCCTAACACGTGACTGTGTAAGAAATTGCGGGAATATTAAGAAACTTACATATTTCTTGACAATTGACTAAAACTTCTGTCTGTCAAGGAGGCCCTGGAAGGCAGTTAAAGAGTTGTAAAGAGCAACTCTTCCCTTGGCTCCAAGCTCTGAAGAACTGCCAAATCCAGGGATCCAAAACAAATAGATTTAGCCTGCTATGGGCAGATCGACTCGCTGAGCCTGGATCCAGAAAGACTCTAGGTCATAGTAGTCCCTTTCCTGTTGCATAATCACATGGACAATGAGATCGGCATAGTCGATCAGTATCCAAGAGGCCGATTCCTGCCCTTCGATGCGGCGCGGAGTTTGTTTCCACTCGTCCCAAACCTTTTCCTCAATTGCTCGGGCAATGGCGCGGACTTGCGTGAGCGAGTAGCCGCTGACCAGAAGAAAGTAATCTGCCAAAGTGGAGACTTGGGATACATCCAGCAGAACGATATCGCCACCTTTTTTCTCTTCTGCCGCGCGAGCTGCACTCAGCGCCATGCAATAGATGGGATCCCCAGCAGGGGCAGGCATGAGATGTAGCAACTAAAACCCTCCTGAAACGACTGAGTTAACCTAGGACACCGCTTTTTCTAAAGGATGTAACAAAAAATGATTCCGAGTCATGAGTGTGCGCGGATGAACCACCTGATTCCGGTCTAGCAAAAATTTTAGGCTCAAGTCACATACTCCCACTACGGTTTTAGACAAATCTACAAAAGCCATCTGCCGCAACCGCTCCAATTCTGGGCTGTTGCCCCGATTCGGCTCCAGGGCATCGGCCACGAAAACCACGCAACTGAGCGGATCCATGCCGGGCTGCCCTAGCGTGTGGTTGGCAATGGCCGCCAAAATCTCCGGATCCTGTACCTGAAACTGCTCCCGCGCCACCAGGGATCCCACCTCAGCGTGCAGGATGTGAGGTTCGGCCCGCTCAATTTCATCCAGCTCCCGTTCCTGAGCCACCCTTTGCAACAGTTGCTCCGGCGGGAAAGCCTTGGCCAAGTCGTGCATCAGCCCTGCCCAAGCAGCTTTCTGCTCGTCCAGCCCGTAGTGGGCCGCCAGCTGTCGGGCCATCCCCTCTACCCCCAAGATATGGCGGAGGCGAGGAGGAGACACCCGCTCCTGTAGCCAGGCCAACACCTCTTCCCGCCCCAGTTGAGTGCCCATGGCCCTAATCATTTTGCAACTTCAGCACGGCCATAAACGCTTCTTGGGGCACATCCACCGTTCCCACCGCCTTCATGCGTTTTTTCCCCTCTTTTTGTTTTTCCAAAAGCTTGCGTTTGCGGGTCACATCTCCTCCGTAGCATTTGGCCAAGACGTTTTTGCGCAGGGCTGGTATGGTTTCACGAGCAATCACTTTAGAGCCAATTGCTGCCTGAATGGGCACTTCAAATTGATGGCGTGGGATCAGCTCTCGTAACTTGGCAACTAGGGAACGGCCTACATAAAAAGCTTTGTCCCGATGCACAATTGTGGATAGAGAATCCACCACATCGCCGTTGATCAAAATGTCCAAACGCACCAAATCATCGGCGCGATAGCCAATCATTTGGTAGTCCATGCTGGCATAACCACGAGTGCGTGATTTCAATTGGTCGAAAAAGTCGGTGACCACTTCCGCCAGGGGCAGCTCATACACCAGCGTAGTCCGACCCTGCGCCAGATATTTCATGTCTTTAAAAGTGCCGCGTTTGGTCTCGCACAGCTCCATCACGGTACCGACAAATTCCTCAGGAAGAATCACCTCTACCCTGACAATCGGCTCCTCAATGCTGGTGCGCTCGTTGGGGGGAGGCAGCTTGCTGGGATTGTCCACCCGAATCACAGAGCCGTTGTTGAGGGTAACTTGGTACACCACCGTCGGAGCTGTGATCACCAGATCGAGATTGTACTCCCGCTCTAGGCGTTCCTGCACCACCTCCATGTGCAGCAGGCCCAGAAAACCACAGCGGAAGCCGAAGCCCATGGCGCTGGAAATTTCTGGCTCAAAGTACAGGGCAGCATCGTTGAGCTTGAGCTTTTCCAGAGCCTCTTTGAGTTCGGCGTACTGATCGGAGCTGCTGGGGAACAGGCCACAAAACACCATCGGCTTGGCTTCTTTGTAGCCGGGCAGGGGCTCAGGAGCTTTGCGATTCACCAGTGTGATGGTATCCCCAACACGGGCGTGTTCCACGCTCTTGATGGCGGCGGCCATGTAGCCCACCTCGCCCGCATGTAGGGCATCCACCGGCTCTTGGTTGGGACGCATCACCCCCAGCTCGGTAATCTCGTATTCTCGGCCAGAGGCCATAAAGCAAATCTTGTCCCCCGTTTTCACCTCCCCGTCCATGATGCGCACATAGACGATCACGCCGCGATAGGCGTCGTAGTAGCTATCGAAAATCAAGGCCCGCAGGGGCTCCGCCACCGTATCCCGTGGGGGCGGCACCCGCTGCACAATGGCCTCCAGAATCTCTTGAATGCCAATACCCACCTTGGCAGAGGCGAGGATTGCCCCGCTGCAATCAAGGCCGATCACCTGCTCAATCTCGGCAATCACCCGCTCCGGCTCGGCGCCCGGCAGGTCGATTTTGTTGATCACCGGAATAATTTCCAGGTTGTTCTCCAGGGCCAGGTAGACGTTGGCCAGGGTTTGGGCCTCCACCCCTTGAGAGGCATCCACCACCAGCAGCGCCCCTTCACAGGCGGCCAGGGAGCGGGAGACTTCGTAGGTGAAGTCCACATGCCCCGGCGTGTCGATCAGGTTCAAAACGTAGTCTTGGCCGTCTTGGGCACGGTAGTTCATGCGGGCCGCTTGCAGCTTGATGGTAATGCCCCGTTCCCGCTCCAGTTCCATGCTGTCCAGCAGTTGCGGCTTCATCTCGCGGGCTGAAACGGTGCCCGTTTCCTGCAGGAGGCGATCGGCGAGGGTGGATTTGCCGTGGTCGATGTGGGCGATGATGGAAAAGTTGCGAATACGGGAGACAGGAACGCCGGTCATAAAAACCTGATCAGGGCAAAGATTTTTTACAATGCTAGCCTCTCTGCTCCCCTGCCTGAACTGAGGTTGCCCAGAAGTTGGTTGCCAAGGGGAGAAGACACAGCCCTTCTGCCGGACACCAGAGCACCCTACTGGAATTGGCCGGGACAGCTCCTTTCCGGCAGCGCTGACTAGAGCCGGTACAACAGACGTGCCGCTTGTGTGGCAGGGATGGGATCCGTGAAGATGGAAAAAGCCAGAACGAACTTAGGCGGTGTTGTCGCCAGCTCGCCAGGAGGCTATGGGTCTGACCCGACGGCAGAGGAAGCAGTCCAGAACCCTGCCCAAAGCACTACTTGTCTAACTTCTCAATGTAGGGGCGAATGTCATTGAGGTCGATGTAGCGGTCGGTGGCGTTGCGCAGCTCGCGGGCGATCATCCCTTCGGTGGAGACAACTGTAATCAGCGTGTTTTTGGAACGCAACAGCTCGACGGCCCGCTCAAAATCTCCATCGCCGCTAAATAGAATGATCCTATCGTACTGGCCAACGGTGTTGAACATATCGATTACTATTTCGATATCCAGATTTGCTTTTTGGGAGTACCGACCGGAGTCTTCATCTCGATATTCTTTGAGGATCTTGGTGCGCACAGTGAAGCCCATGCTGATCAGAGCGTCTCGAAAGGCCCTCTGATCATGGGGATCCTTGATGCCGGTGTACCAAAATGCGTTGACCAATTCAACATTTGGCTGTGATCTAACAAAATAATCCAACACCCTGCGTGGGTCGAAAAACCAGCCATTTTTTTGTTGGGCATAAAACATATTGTTGCCATCAATAAAGATGGAAACCCGAGTGACGGGATGATGGTAAAACATAAAGCTTTTCCGAAAAAAGTAAGGTGAACTGGTCAGAAAAAGAGGATGAAAACGAGGTCACTGACTTTCCACAAGAGCCATTTGGGCAGCCAGCACCTTGCTGACACCAATCTCTCATCATAGCCAAAGGTGGGATCCCTTTCTCAAGAATTAACTCTGAGGAGAGGCACCCCTGTAAACCAAAGCGGGTTCCGGTTGCCGCAGGGCATAGCTGGATCCCGGTCGATCGGCTTGGCTAACGTACAGCTCCGCCAATTGTCGAGCCAGGTTACGGATGCGCCCAATGTAGAGGGTGCGCTCGGCTACAGCAATGACACCACGAGCGTCGAGCAGGTTAAAGGTGTGGGAGCACTTGAGCACATAGTCGTAGGCGGGCAGGAGCAGAGACACGGCCAACCGATCCGGCAACACCTGTTTCTGCAGTTTCTGTTGGGTGGTTTCGATCAAACGCTTGGCCTCGGCTTCGTAGAGCCGGAACAATTCCAGTAGCATCTCCGGATCGGAATACTCGAAGTTGTAATAAGATTGCTCGACCTCATTTTGGAAATAGATTTGTCCATAGGTAATCCGTCCCAGAGAAGGATGCTCATTCCAGCAGAGATCGAAAACCGAATCCACCCCCTGCAGATACATGGCCAGGCGCTCTAGCCCATAGGTAATTTCTACAGAAACCGGGCGGCAATCTTGTCCGCCCACCTGCTGAAAGTAGGTAAACTGGGTTACTTCCATGCCGTCCAGCCACACTTCCCAGCCCACGCCCCAAGCTCCCAAGGTGGGAGATTCCCAATCATCTTCCACAAAGCGAATATCGTGCTCTGCCGGATTCACGCCCAGAGCTTGCAGGCTATCCAGGTACACATCTTGAATGTCATCGGGGGAGGGCTTGATCAACACTTGGTATTGAAAATAGTGCTGCAGGCGATTGGGGTTTTGACCGTAGCGTCCATCGGTGGGGCGGCGACAGGGTTCGACATAGGCCACTCGCCAGGGATCCGGCCCCAAGGCGCGCAAAAACGTGTGGGGGCTCATGGTGCCGGCGCCTTTTTCCAGGTCGTAGGGTTGCAGGATCAAGCAGCCCTGCTCCCCCCAAAACTGTTGCAGGCGAAAGATCAAGTCTTGAAAGGTGTGGGCTGACATGGCAAGGGTTGGGCAGAGATAGAGCAACCCCTATCCTACCAATCTGCTCTCCTCAGTCGAGCGGCTCTTCTTGATCGACTGGATCCGAGTAGTCCCACTCGATGGGGGGCATTTGGTCGAAGGCTTGTTTGAGGGCGCTTTCCCACAGTTTGCGCATCTTGGCCAGGTAGGGATCCCCGGTGCGCAGGCGCAGACGGTGGGTGACCTTGAACTGATCCGCTTGCACCATCACCAAATCGATGGGGGGGCCGACGGAGATGTTGGATTTCATGGTGGAGTCAATGGAGAGGAGAGCGCATTTGGCCGCATCCGCCAGCGAGGTTTCGTAGGAGAGGGTGCGATCCAGGATGGGTTTGCCGTATTTGGTTTCCCCCACCTGCAAAAAAGGGGTTTCCGGGGTGGCCTGGATGCAGTTGCCCTGGCTGTAGATCAAAAAGAGGGCCGGCTCCTCGCCTCGGATCTGTCCCCCCAGCAACAGGCTGCACTGGGCGTCGATGCCGTCTTTTTCCAGCCAGGGCCGGTCTTGCTCCTGGATGTACCGAATCTTGGATCCCAGGTAGCGGGCCACGTCGTAGAGGTGGGGAAAGGTGTGGAGATTGGTACTTTCCGGTTGGCGCAGATCCCGCTGCACTTCGGTCAAAACGCCCTGGGTGATGGACAGGTTGCCGGACGTGCAGATCAAGATCACCCGTTCTTCGGGCACGGAAAAATCGAACAGCTTTTGATAGGTGGAGACGTAGTCCACCCCGGCGTTGGTGCGGGAATCTGCCGCCATCACCAAGCCAAAGCGGGTGATGATGCCAAGGCAGTAGGTCATGAGGACGACGCGGCTCGGCTTTTTGATTGTAGAGGGTCAGGGGAAAGCAAATCCGATTTTGTGGCGGATTTCCTCTCGCAGGCGGGCGGTAATCGAGGCTTCGTCCAAATCGGCCAAAATCTGGGCTATGGCGGCTTTGGGCCCCTCTGGCCCCCAACTGGCCCCTTGGGCGAGGTAGCGGCGGGCGGACTCGCCGATGGCATAGCAGGAAAACCCGGCCAACACCGCCTGCGTCAGGGCCACGGAGCCGTAGGCCCCCAGAGAGAATCCTCCCAGCAAGGTTTTCAGGGATCCCAGGCCCAACAGCGCCACCCACTCGCCGGCGCCCAGGCTGAGCATGCTGAGGATGATCTTCTGCAGCAGTTGTGTGGCTCCTGCAGTGCTCATGGGCCAGCCGTACAGGCGGGCCAGGCGCAGGATCAGGGTGACATCGATGGCCAGCCCTCCCAAGGTATCGAGCAGGGTGATGGGGTTGAGGGCAACCGCCAGCGCTTTGGTGCGGGCGGCTGAGGCGATGAGGTCTTGGGCTTGCTGGGCACGGGTTTGCAGCTTGCGCTCAATTACCTGCTGGTTAACCCGATCGGCAAACAGGAGGGCATTCAAGGCCAGCAGCGAACGCCCCTCCCGATGCAGGACTTCCAGGATTTTCAGGCGCAGCTCATCCACCTGCGGGGATCCCACTTCCATTTGGGCAGCAAAGCTCCCATCCGGCCTTTGTACCAGGCGGGGCACGCGAGGGGAGGCCGCCACCATGACGATCTCGTCGGGGGAAAGGAGCTGCCGCACCCGTTCGTTGCGGATCTTATCGTAGATGGCCTGGCGATCCGCCTCTGGGTACTGGTCGATCTTGTTGAACACCAGCAGCATAGGCTTGCCCGCCTCCCGCAGGGTGGCCAGAGCCTCAAACTCCACCCGCGTCAGATCCCCGCAGACGACAAACAGGATCAAATCCGCTCGCTGCGCCACTTCTCGGGCCAGCCGCGCCCGCTCTTCGCCGTCTACTTCATCCAGGCCGGGAGTGTCGATCAGCTCCAGACGGGATCCCTGCCAATGGGCGACCTGTACCGACTGCACCGAGGAAGGGGGGAGGCGGGATCCCTGCAGGGATGTGCCAGAGAAGGAGGACTGGGGGCGGGTTTCCCAGCTGATGTTCCAAGTTGCCGCTTGCTGGGTACGGGTGATGCCATGGGTGGGCCCCGTCTCAAAGACCGGCTCGCCCAGCAGGGCATTGAGCAGGGAAGACTTGCCTCGCCCCACCAGACCAAAGGCGGCGATGTGGATGACCTCGGTTTCCAGCTTGTCCAAGAGCGCTTGCAAGCTCTCCAACTCCCCTTCTAAGCCCGCGACCTCTTGGGGGCGCAGATCCAGTTGGGCCACCCACTGGCGCAGGCTGCGCTTGGCTTGTTGGTAGTTGAGGTCATCTTGTAGGGTGTTGCGGCGAGCCATAGCCGTAGCGCTCAATAGCGGTAGGAAGCAGCCCTTAAAAGACTCCACTTTGCTCTCGGGATCGGCAGGCTTCCCCACCGGACAGAGAGCTTCTCATCGGACAATACAAGGGACAATACAAGACGATCATAAGAGGAAGGGAAGAGTTAAGCTCAAAGCAAGGCGGCCTCAGCCGCCGGGATCCGCAACTCAAAAATCCGATATCCAAAACTTGGCAAGAGGAGGTTTTCCATGCCCAGGGCTATCTGGAATGGGGTAGTGGTGGCGGAGACAGACCGCTACGAAACCGTAGAAGGCAACATCTATTTTCCGCCGGAATCTCTGCGCCGGGAATACTTCCAGCCCAGCTCTACCCACACCACCTGCCCCTGGAAGGGGGAGGCCAGCTACTACACCCTCGTGGTCAACGGCCAGGAGAACAAAGATGCCGCCTGGTACTACCCGGATCCCAAACCCGCTGCCGCCAACATCCGGGGCTATGTGGCCTTCTGGAAGGGTGTCAAGGTGGAGCCCTAGCCGGAGCCGAGTTTGTCAACCGGGTATGATGGGAAGAGTGGGTTGGAGAGGCGATGCCATGCTGACCAATGGCCGGATCCTGTTTGGCGCGGCCCGGTGGGCGAGAAAGCTGGGCCTGGCCGGATTGAGCTTGGTGCTGTTGGGCTGCAGCCCCGCAGGTTTTCGCACCCCGCGTCCCAGCCTGACCAACAGTGGCCTCAACAGCATCTTCCCCGATGGGGAGCCTGCTTTCAACGGAGATGGCCGCTACCTGGTGTTTTCCTCGGCCCGCAGCGGCAGCCAGGATATTTTTCTCTACGACACGGTGGAACGTCGCTTGGTGGATCTGCCCGGCCTCAACTCCAGCGACGTGGCGGCTACCTCGCCCGACATCAGCGCTGATGGCCGCTACATCGTCTACGTGTCCAATGCTCTGGGCAAGTCTGAGATCTTCCTCTACGACCGGGAAACTCGCAGGATAGAAAACATCAGCAGCCGGGTGCCAGGAGATGTGCGCAACCCCACCATCAGCGGCGATGGCCGGTTTATCGCTTTTGAGAGCAACGGCCAAGGACAGTGGCACATCGAGATTTTCGACCGGGGGCCGGCGGCCAGCACGCGTCCAACCTCACCTTCTTCCCCCAATGCTGACGACAATCCCTGAGGGGATCCTCAAGCTAGGATAGACCCCCCTGCTTTGCAAGAGTTGTTGCATGTCGATTCCCCTCGCCCAGCGACTTCAGCCCCTCGGCGGCAATGTGTTTGACCAAATGGATCGAGCCAAGCGAGAGGCTCGTCGCTCTGGCCTGGATGTGATCGATCTGTCTCTGGGATCCTCCGATCTGCCCCCACCTTCAGACTCCTTGGCGGCCATCCAATCGGCTCTGTCGGATCCCTCTACCTATGGCTACACGCTGTTTCACGACACGGCGGACTTTCGGTCTGCCTGCGCCAAGTGGTACAGGGGCAAGTTCGGCCTGGAGATCGATCCGGAAACAGAGGTGCTGCCGTTGATCGGATCCCAGCAGGGAACGGCCCTCTTGCCCCTGGCCCTGCTCAACCCCGGCGATGTTGCTTTGGTCGCCGATCCGGCCTATCCCTCTCATGCGGGCGGGATCCATCTGGCGGGCGGGATCCCCTACTACCTGCCCCTGCGGGCGGAAAACCGCTTCTTGCCCCAGTGGGATCGGATCCCGGCAGCGATCTGCCGGCAGGCGCGGCTGCTGGTGTTGAACTACCCCCACAACCCCACCACTGCCACCGTCACCCCGGAGTTTTGGCAAGAAACCCTGCAGTTTTGTCAGCAGTACGACATCGTTCTGGCCCACGATTTTCCCTATGTGGACTGGCGCTTCGACGGCCAGGTGGCCCCTTCTGCGCTGCAGGCGGATCCCGATAAAACCCGCACCATCGAGTTTTTTTCTCTCTCCAAGTCCTATCACATGGGGGGATTCCGGGTAGCCTACGCCATTGGCAGCCGGGAGCTGATCCGAGCCCTGCGATGGGTGAAATCCACCATCGACTTCCATCAGTACCAGGGCATTCTGCGGGGGGCAGCAGCGGCTTTGGCAGTTCCCGATAGCTTTTTGCAGCGCTGGCGGCAGGTGTACCGCGAGCGACGGGATATAGCTGTGGCGGCTCTACACCGCATCGGTTGGCCTGTGCCTTTGCCGGAGGCCACCATGTATCTGTGGGCGCCTCTGCCGGAGTTTTATCGCGGCTCTTCTGCCCAGTTTTGTCTGGACTTGGTGAGAGCCACAGGGGTTGCCCTGTCTCCGGGTTCTGGCTTTGGCCCCAGTGGGGAAGGCTATGTCCGCTTTGCTTTGGTGGTCGAGGGATCCCGTCTGGAGGAGGCAGTGGGACGGATCGAGGCGTTTTTGTCCCGGTGAATTTCCTAAATCCCAAACATCAATCCCAAACATCGAGCATCCAGCTCTCGGTTGGTTGTGCTCGCCCACCCTCGGGCAATCTAAGTCAGGATAAGAGTAAGAGTGTTATCCAAGTTGAGTGGGCATGGAGAAGGAAACGCTCGACAGTTTTTTGTCCATCCGTGGGGTGATGGGGGTGGCGCTCTTGAGTCGGGCAGGTCGCCCTTTCTTCTACCGCTCTTTTCAGGATTTGGATAGCCGACAGCAGCAAGCCCTTACCGAAGGGCTGTTTCAAGTTTTGGAGACCATGCCCCCAGGACTTGACTATTTTGATTTTCAGTTTGCCGAGCAGCGGGTTTTCGTTTACCCCCTTGGGCCGGAATGGGCGCTGCTGGTGGCGGTGAATGACGAGCTGGTGATGCCGGTTTACACCTTGGCCGTGAACCGCCTGCGAGCCGAGCTGCAGCAGGATACGCCAAAGGGCTTGGCCACCTTTCGTCTATTTACCAGCCAGGCGGAGGCAGGCCGGAACGCTACCCAGCCCAGTTCCGCTCCTGCGGCGGGCCCGCGCATGGAGATGGATGTCTTCGTGCAATCTCTGAACCGTCTCTGCCAGATTACAACCGGCTATTTGGGCAAGGCGGTGATCGTCAACTATTGGAAGGCAGCACGGCAGGAAGTGGTGGAACGCCAGGGATCCCAAGCAGAATGGCTGAACCAGTTCGAGATCGAGCGCAGCGGCCAGATCCACTACCGGGGATCCCTCAAGGAACTGGACGAATCTCAGCAAAGGGTGCTACGGGATTGGGTGCTGGCTTTTTTCCGTCGCTGTGAAGAGGTAATCCACGATTTTCGCAACTTGATCAAATCGTCAGAACTGCGCCTATGAAAAGGGGCCAGTCTTTTTCCTGAGTAGGGCTATCGGCGAACTCTACCCGGCTCTTGGTCGAGGAAAATCCAGGCTAAGCTATGACCATGATCAACCCGGATCACGCCAGGTGCAGACGGGATCCCTGCTTGGAGATGTTTCCTCTTGTCGCCGAAACCGGTGCAGCCGAAGATCTGCATTTGCTACCGCGATGCCGCCGGATCCCTCGTTAGTATGGGGTTACGGCGCGCTATGCGAAGGAGTTGCCATGCTGAGAATCGTCACCCAGCTAGCCGAGGCTGAAGCCGAGCTTAGACGGATCTCGGAGCGCACTCAGGCTGACCAGAACCTGCACCGTGAAGCAACCGTGCGGGAGATCCTGCAAGCGGTACGCCGTCAGGGGGATCGTGCCCTGCTGGCCTATACGGCTGAGTTTGACCAGGTGGAGCTGAGCGTTGCCGAACTGAAGGTGTCTGGGGCCGAGCTGGAGGCGGCTTACCAGGCGGTGTCTCCGCAATTGCTTTCAGCCTTACGGCTGGCCAAGCAGCGCATTGAGGCTTTTCACCGGCAGCGGGTGCCCAGCAGTTGGGTGAGCTTTCCCGGCCCTGAGATCGTTTTGGGCAAGCAATACCGCCCTGTGGATCGCGCCGGCCTATACATTCCGGGGGGGCGGGCCGCCTACCCCAGCACTGTGTTGATGAACGCCATCCCGGCCCAGGTGGCGGGGGTGCCCGAGATTGTGATGGTGACGCCACCGGGATCCGACGGCTCGGGGGGCAAGGGGATTAGCCCGGCCATTTTGGTGGCCGCCCAAGAAGTAGGCATCCACACCATCTATCGCGTTGGAGGGGCTCAGGCAATAGGGGCTTTGGCCTACGGCACCGAGACCATCCCCAAGGTGGACGTGATCACCGGCCCCGGCAACATCTACGTAACGTTGGCCAAAAAGCTGGTGTACGGCACAGTGGGGATTGACTCCCTGGCAGGGCCATCGGAGGTGTTGATCATCGCCGATGAGAGCGCCAACCCTCTTTATGTGGCTGCCGATTTGCTGGCCCAAGCCGAGCATGATCCCCTGGCGGCGGCCATCCTTCTGACCACCGATCTCCAGCTGGCCCAGCAGGTGCAGCAGGCGGTGGCCACCCAGATGGAGGCCCATCCCAACCGTCTGATGGTGGAAAAGTCGGTGGTGAACTACGGTCTGATTGCGGTGGTGCCGGATCTGTCAACGGCGGTGGCCTTGTCCAACCTGTTTGCGCCAGAACATTTGGAATTGCAGGTGGCCGATCCCTGGGCTTTGTTGGATCCCATTCGCCATGCGGGGGCCATTTTCTTGGGCCACCATACCCCAGAGGCGGTGGGAGATTACCTGGCCGGCCCCAACCATACCCTGCCTACGGCAGGCTCAGCCCGCTACGCCTCGGCTCAGGGGGTAGAAACTTTAATAAAGCATTCAAGTCTGATTCAAAACGGCTAATCGGCTATGCGGGAGGTCGCCAGCGCAAT